>CALWWS010000001.1 GCA_944385305.1 uncultured Oscillospiraceae bacterium
TGGCCCAACGAGACCAAGACCTTCACCGACTACCACGAGCTCATCAAGATCGACGGCGAGTGGAAGATCATCGGCAAGGTGTTTGCCCAGCACAAGTAAGTCATTCTTCACCATACCATTACACACCCCAGCGCAAGCACAGTCCACTACACTTAAAACAAACATAAATTATTTAGGAGGTACATCATGAATCGAGTAAGTTTTGAAGAGCTGGCCGCCATTGAGAAGACTCTGAACACCTATCTCCAGGGCACCCTGAACGCCGGTGAGAAGGGCGTTGGCATCATGAAGACCGTCTTCCACAAGGACGCCATCATGTGGGGCTGGTACACCAACGGCACCCTGGCCCAGGGCAATATCCAGGGTCTGTATGACGTGCTGCTCCCCGCCTCCCCCGTCACCGACCACAAGGTGCGCATCGACATCCTGGACGTGGCCGAGTCCATCGCCATCGCCCGGGTGGAGCTGCAGAAGATCTGGCCCAACGAGACCAAGACCTTCACCGACTACCACGAGCTCATCAAGATCGACGGCGAGTGGAAGATCATCGGCAAGGTGTTTGCCCAGCACAAGTAAGTACCCCCAGCGGCTTTGCCCGCCTCTCTATCAATAAGCCTCAAGACCGGGCAGCCCTGATTCGGCTGCCCGGTCTTGAGGCTGAACGGCGCAGAACGTACCGGGCAGACGGCGCGGTCCGGCTGCACGCAAGCAGAGCGAAAGGAGCGCAATCCCATGAAACAGCTAAAAATTTTTGCCGCCGCCGTCCTGGCGGGGGCCTGCGTAGCCCTGGGCGGCACGGTATTTCTGAGCCTGGAGAGCAAAGTGCTGGGAGCCCTGTTTTTCATTGTGGGTCTGTTTACCATCTGCACCTTTGGGCTGAATCTGTTTACCGGAAAGGTGTGTTATGTCTTTGATAACCGGGCAGACTACGCCCTGGCCCTTCCGGTCATCTGGGTGGGCAACCTGGCGGGCACCTGGCTTGTCGCCTTTCTGGGCGGGCTGACCCGCATGGGCCCCGCCCTGACCGCCCGGGCGATAGAGCTGTGCCGGGACAAGCTGTCTGACGGCTTTCTCAGCCTGCTGATACTGGGGGCGCTGTGCAATGTGCTTATCTACATTGCTGTGGAGGGCTTCCGCAGCAACCCCCACAGTGCGGGGAAATATCTCTCCCTGTTTTTTGGGGTAATGGTCTTCATCCTGTGCGGCTTTGAGCACTGCATTGCCGATATGTACTACTTCTCTATGGCAGGGGTATGGAGCGGCGACGTACTGCTGCGGGTGCTCACCATTACCCTGGGCAATGCCCTGGGCGGGATAGCTTTCCGCTTGGTGCACAGCTTTTTTCAGGGGCGGAGCAAATCTGTCGTCTCCGGGATTGCCATCTCCCATCCGGAGCATGGAGCACAGTGTGACAGTAGGCAGGGCCAGGCCTGCGTATAGGCCCTGTTCACCCGTTGGTCCTGCATTTTGAGACCTATGCACGCTATAAAAAGGCACGACAAACGTCGTGTCTTTCTTTTTGGGCTTTGCCCGGTTGATCTTCTTCCCCGCTTCGATTATAATGTGAAACTGCTTCCGGAACCCCCGGGGGTCTTATCCGGCGCCTGCCTCCGGACAGGCGGAGAAAAGGAGAGCGGCCATGCCGAAATTTTATTACAAAGAGGCCCAGCGGCGCGCCCAGCGGGAGTTTCGCGCCTGCACCTCCCGGGGCGAGTACCCCTACCTCCCCGTTCTGGACGATTTTCTCTCCAGGGAGCAGATCAACCAGGGGAGCGATCTGGGGCTGTGCCAGATCCCCCTGGAGTTTGTGGTGGGCACCTGCACCGGAGTGCGCACCAACGCCTTTGCCCGGAATTTCATGCCCCTGCTGGAGGCCGACTCCGAGTTTGCCCACAAGTGGCAGGCCCTGTGCCAGGCCCACCTGGCGGAGGGCATCCGGGACCCCGTGAAGGTCTATGAGTACATGAACCGCTACTATGTGCTGGAGGGCAACAAGCGGGTCAGCGTGATGAAGTTTTTTGAGGGGGACGAGATCACCGCCCGCGTCATCCGGGTGTTTCCTGAGCAGAACGAGTCCCCGGAGGCCCAGCTGTACTATGAGCTGCTGGACTTCTCCCGGCTGAGCCGAATCAGCTACCTGGAGTTCTCCAAGCCGGGCAGCTATCTGGATCTCCAGAAGCTGATGGGCAAGGGGCCGGAGGAGCCCTGGAGCGAGGAGGACCGGCGGGAGTTTTCCGCCTCCTACTACTACTTCCGCAAAATCTACCGCACCCACGGTGGCAGGCGGCTGACCACCACGGTGGGGGACGCCATGCTGGCCGTCATCAAGGTCTACGGCTATCAGGCCCTGCGGGGCAAGACTCCCAGTGAAATTGAGCGTCTCGCCTCCAGCGCCTGGGAGGAGGTGGTTCTCCAGCAGGAATCCGACCCCATCGACATCAAGCTCTCCCCTGAGGAGAAGAAGCCGGGGCTGCTGGCCAAGGTGTTCTCTCCGGGGGAGAAGGGGGCCATGAAGGTGGCCTTCATCCACGACAAGACCCCCGCCCTGTCCGGCTGGACCCACAGCCACGAGCAGGGCAGGCTGCACGTGCAGCGGGTGTTCGGCCAGGCCATCCAGACCACCCCCTACTTCAACGCCATGGACCGCGACCCCTACGCCGTCATCCAGCAGGCCATTGCCGACGGCAATACTATCCTCTTCACCACCTCCCCCCGCCTGCTGCCCGCCTCCCTGCGCACGGCGGCGGAGCAGCACAAGGTCACCATCCTCAACTGCTCCCTGAACAAGTCCCACCGCTATATCCGCACCTATTACGCCCGGATGTACGAGCCCAAGTTCATCATCGGAGCCATCGCGGGCAGCCTGGCCGGGGTGGACAGCGTGGGCTATCTGTGCGACTACCCCATCTACGGCCAGATCTCAGGCATCAACGCCTTTGCCCTGGGGGTGCAGATGGTAAACCCCCGCACCAAGGTCTACCTGGAGTGGTCCACGGTGGGGGGCGCGGAGGCCGCCATCCGCCGGCTCACCGACCGGAATATCCGCCTCATCTCCTCCCGGGATCTCAGCCGCCAGGGGGACCGGAGCTGGGCCAGCTTCGGGCTGTCCCTCATCTCCGGGGAGGACCGGGTGGTGCTGGCCGCCCCCGTGTGGCAGTGGGGCAACTACTACGAGGCCATTCTCCGGCGCATTCAGGACAAGTCCTTCCAGGCGGAGTACGAGGAGAGCGGGAAGGCCCTGAACTACTACTGGGGCATGTCCGCCGGAGTGGTGGGCCTGCACTGCACCGACAAGGTGCCCCCCAGCACCCGCAAGCTGGCGGAGCTGGTGCAAAACTCCATTCAGGCCGATCTGTACTATCCCTTCCGGGGCAAGCTCTACGCCCAGAACGGGCTGGTTCTGGACGGCGATCTCACCCCCGAGCAGATCATCAGCATGGACTGGCTGGCAGAGAACATCGTGGGCTCCATCCCCAGCTATGAGGAGCTCAACGAGACCGGCAAGGCCACGGTGGACATGGTGGGGGTGGAGGCCGTGTCGAAAGTCAGGCGGGATTCCCCATGAGAGTGCTGACCGTCTCCGATGTGGAATCGAAGTACTACTACGACTACTATGTGCCGGGCAGGCTGAGCGGGTTTGATCTGATCCTCTCCTGTGGGGATCTGCGCCGGGAGTACCTGGAGTTTCTGGTCACCATGGCAAACCGCCCGCTGCTCTATGTCCACGGCAACCACGACGAGCGCTTCGACCAGGCCCCCCCGGAGGGCTGCATCTGCATCGACGATATGATCTATGTCCACCAGGGGGTGCGCATTCTGGGCCTGGGGGGCAGCCACCGCTACCGGGACGGGAAGTACATGTATACCGAGGCCCAGATGCGCCGCCGCATCCGCCGGCTGAGGTTTCAGCTGCTCAAGCACGGCGGGTTTGACATCCTGCTCACCCACGCGCCGGCGCGGCACATCAACGACTTTGAAAGCGCCTCCCACCAGGGCTTTGCCTGCTTTACGGAGCTGCTGGAGAAGTACAGGCCCAGCTATTTTGTCCACGGCCACATCCACCAGGCCTACGGGCCTCACATTCCCCGCAAAACCCTGTGGGGGGGCACCACCATCATCAACAGCTGCGACCACTGGGAATTTACTCTTTAAATGGACAAGCGTCCGAATTGGCCGAAGCCGCCCGCCCCAGGCATCTGCCTGGGGCGGGTTTTTGTCTGAAAAAGTTAGGGAAAAGAAAAGCGCAGAGCAGTCTTGGGGCCCTGGGGTGTGGTATACTGGCAAAAACAGCGGCAAACCGCCTCCGGCCCCAGGGGCCGGGAGATGTACAGGGGGGAGCTTATGAGACGAGCGGCCATTGTGGGCTTCGGGGGCGCGGGGTACAGCGCCGCCAGGGCCCTGCGGGCGCGGGACCCGCAGGCGGAAATCCACGTGTACACCGACACCGGCCTGGGGCCCTGCAATCCCATGCTCACCACTTATTACGTAAAGGGAGCCATCCCCTACCGCAAGGCCTTTGACGAGGAGATCCCCCTGCCCGGCGGGGGCGTCACCTGCGCCTACCTCTCCGCCGCCTGCATGCACTGCGCCGACGCCCCCTGCGTGGCCGCCTGTCCGTCGGGCTGCCTGTTTAAGGACCCGGATACCGGCTTTACCGTCTACGACAACACCAACTGCATCGGCTGTAAGAGCTGCGCCATGGCCTGTCCCTTTGCCGCCCCCCGCTACCGCCCCTCCGACGGAAAGATGGTCAAGTGCGACGGCTGCAACATCCGGGTGAAAAACGGCCTGCTGCCCGCCTGCGTGCGGGCCTGCTCCTTCGGGGCCCTCACCTGCGTCACCGAGGAGGAGTACCGGCAAAGCGGCAGCGATAAGGCCTGCGCCTTCCTCCTGCGTCAGCTCCGGGAAAAGGCGCAGCCCTAACGCCTCCATACGAATTTAGCCCCAGGCCGCGCAGAGCGCGCGGCCTGGGGCCGCTTTTACAGGCCCGCGCGTCCGGAGGGAACGGCAGGCTGCAAATACCCCAAATGTGTAAGAGAAATCGTCCTTTCGTGCAATATCCCTCCCGGGATTTTTGTTCTATACTTCTCTCAGGGCTTGTATAGCTCCTCCCGGGGAGTGGGATTAGAAAGGGGGATGCGGCCATGTCGCAGCAATTTATTCGCCGGGAACAGCGCCAGCGAGTTATAAAATTCCTCCTGTGCATGACCCTGGGACTGCTGGTGGCCAAGCTGATTGGAAATCCGTATACGCCCACAGTGGCAGTCTCGGCTATTCTCATGCTCTACATTGACCGGGGCTATATCGGCTCTCTGCGTTACAGCGCAAAGCGCACGCTGACCCAGGCGCTGATGGGCGGCATTGCCTGTCTGTTCGTCTGTCTGTTCAAGTGGACCCTGCCCCTGGAGGACTATCTCATCGGCATTTTTGCCTGCTGTATTACCGTGTGCATCGGTTTTTTCCTGGAATACCGCTTTCACTTTGCCCCCCTCACGGTCACCATGGGCAATGCCATCCTGATCATGGTCACGGGCATTCTTATCTCCTACTCCTTCTATCTGGAGCGGGTCCTGGCCTGCCTGCTGGGCTGGGGAATCGCCTATTTTGTAAACTTTATCTGCATGCCCAGGCCCAGCCGCATCAAGGAGACCGGGCAGCAGATCACCTATGAAACCCTGCGGCTTCTGGCCGACCACCCCCCCGCCCTGGAGGCCGAGGGGCCGCTGCTGGGGCTGATTGAGAAAAATCTGGACCTGCTGCGTGAGGATGCCAGGGTCCGGCACCTGAACATTGCTGTGGATGATCTGGCCCTTCTCGCCCGCCGCCATCAGCTGCTGCTCACCCTTATTTCCGCCCGCCGCACCATACAGGCCCGTCTCCCGGAGACGCCGGAGATCTTCCAACAGGCCTACGGCGAGATTTGGTCTCAGCTCAGAAATGTACACAGCCAGCTGCTTACCGGCCGGCCGCCGGAGCAGCCTCTTCCGGCAATTTCCCTGGACGGGGCGCTGCTCCCCCGCACGGACAGTCAGGTGCACCTGCTCAACAGCCTGCTCCTCTATCGGGAGGAGCTGGAGCAGCTGATAGCCCTGCACCGGCCCGCACAGGGCTCTTCCCCGGCGCAATACCTCTCTTCCAATCCCCAGATAGAATAAAGTACCCGCCCAATGCCCGGCATCAGCCGGGAGCACGCCAGCGGTAAGGCCCGCGTTTTTCGCTGCACCTTAAGCCGGACATGCCGCCCTGACCGCGCCCCTGTCCCGCAGGAAAAGCCCCGTTTCCACCCCTGACCGGCGTGGAAACGGGGCTTTTTCATGAAAAAATCCAGCAGCTTCATTTGTGAAATTCTAAATATTATCGTTATAATAATCACATATATTTATATTTTTATAACAATTTTTGAATATTTCCTGCCAGTTTAATTTTCAATTGCTGGTTATGGGGATATAGTATATGTAAAACTTATACTGCGTTGCAATTCGAGTTTTTAAACGATATAGTTTAATTTACAAAAGGCCGCCGGACACGGACACATGGTTGCGTGCTACAAACAGGCGGATCTGCTGCAATCGCCGCGAGAGAACGAGAAAGGGAGTGTAATCATGGAAAAAATGATGCAGGGCCAGGTCGCTATCATCACGGGCGGCGCGTCCGGTATGGGCGAGGCCACGGCCAAGCTGTTTGCCCAGGAGGGCGCCAAGGTGGTCATTGCCGACTACAACGAGAAGAACGCCCAGAAGGTGGCCGAAGAAATCAACGCCGCGGGCGGCATTGCCCGGGTGTATCCTCCCCTGGATCTCCGCCTGCCGCCAGGAGCACCTGCTGGACGGCAACGACCTGGGCACGGGGATGGAGCCCGACGTGGAAAATGTGGAGTTTATCAAGACCTTCTTCCACAACATGGTCTACCGCAAGGGGTACTACGGCGACCTGTTTGCCGAGGGCATGTCCCGGGCCATCGCCAAGCTGGGGAAGGACAAGTACGGCGAGAGCGTCTACCACAACCGCATCTCCCAGCGGCTGGGGGGCAAGAAGGTGGCGCTGCCGGTGAGCGAGGAGGCCGCGTGGGGCCACTGCATGCACTGGCAGGGCCGTGGGTTTGAGGCCTCCTGCGACAAGCCCACCTGGCTGGCCATGAACATGCAGAACATGCTCAACACCCGGGACGCCCAGACGGTGGAGCACTTCCACTGCAAGATCGAGTACCACCAGGCGGCCCTGAAGGACCCCTACCACTGCCCCCATGTCATCGACGCGCTCATCCACACCCAGAACAGCGCCGAGATCAAGGACTCCCTCATGAGCTGCGAGTGGCAGAGCCCCGATCTGTGGTGGCCTGAGATGGAGTCTCTGATGTACCAGGCCGCCACCGGCTATCCCATCACGCCGGAGGAGCTGGACGAGGCGGCCTACCGCTCCAAGCTGCTCTTCCGGGCCATCCTGATCCGCAACTACGGTCGCACCCGCAAGATGGAGGTGGAGCAGATCTGGCACGTGATGCAGATCCCCGACAGCCTCAACGAGGTGGGCGACTGGAAGCAGTGGAACGAGATGGTCTCCCTGATGTACGAGGCCAGGGGCTGGGATCTGGAGACCGGCTGGCCCTACCGGGAAACCTATGAGAAGTACGGCCTGAAGGACGTGGCCGACGAGATGGAGAAGCTGGGCCTGCTGCCCAGGCACCCCGACAAGCGCTGGGAGGACTACGGGGAGGAGCCCTACAGCAAGTTTGTGGAGAACTGGAAGAAGGACACCATCGTCCTGCCCCCCAACGCCAAGTAAGCCTCGCCAACCCTCCAAACCGAACAGCCGCCATGAAACAGGGAGGACGCCCCCAGGGGTGTCCTCTCTGAAAATATTGGGGCGCAATGCCTTGACTTTCTGTGTCTAATGGGTTAGACTATCTCCGGCAGTCTAATTCATTAGACAAGGAGGACTTTTCATGGGAACGCCCAAGATTTTTGAGAGTGAATACCGCTTTTGTCTGCTCCTGTGGGAGCACGCGCCGGTCACCACCACCGATCTGGTCAAGCTGTGCCAGGAGCGGCTGGGCTGGAAGCGCACCACCACCTATACGGTCATCAAGCGCCTGGGTGAGCGGGGGGTGCTGAAGAATGAGGAGGGCCTGATCACCCCGCTCATCTCCAAGGAGGAGGCCCAGGTGTCCGAGATTGACGAGCTGGTGGACAAAAAATTCCAGGGCTCTCTGCCCGCCTTCATTGCGGCCTTTGCCCGCAGGCAGTCCCTGTCCCAGGCGGAGGTGGAAGAGATCCGGCGCATCATCGAAAAGTAAGGAGGCCCGCCATGGAAGCCCTCTTTCTCAAGCTGGTCAACCTGAGCATCACGGCCGGCTGGCTTGTGCTGGCCGCCCTTGTGGTGCGGCTTGTGTTCCGCCGGGCGCCCAGGTGGATTTTCTGTCTCCTCTGGGGCCTGGTGGCCCTGCGTCTGGTGTGTCCCGTCTCCATCGAGAGCGCCCTGAGCCTGATCCCCAGCGCCCAGCCGCTGCCGCCGGAACTCCTCCATGCCGCCGCGCCCCAGACTGGCAGCGGCATGGGCGCAGCGGGCCAGGCGGCCGGCTCCGTCCTGGGGCAGTCCGCAGCGCCGGCGGCCCAGGCGGGCGCTGATGCCGCCCCGCTCTGGCCGTCTCTTCTCGCCGGGGTCTGGATCGCGGGGATGTGCGCCATGCTGCTCTACGCCCTGGCCAGCTCTCTGCTCCTGAAGCGCCGGGTGGCCACCGCAACCCTCCTGCGGGACAACATCCGGCAGAGCGAGCGGGTGGACTCCCCCTTCGTCCTGGGCCTCCTCCGCCCGGTCATCTACCTGCCCTACCGGCTGTCCGGCCAGGATCTGGAGTATGTCATCGCCCACGAGCAGGCCCACATCCGCCGCCGGGATCACTGGTGGAAGCCCCTGGGCTTTGTGCTCCTGTCCGTCTACTGGTTCAACCCCCTCTTGTGGGCGGCCTATCTTCTGCTGTGCCGGGATATTGAGGGGGCCTGCGACGAGCGGGTGATCCGGGAGATGGACCGGGAGGCGCGCCGGGGGTATGCCGCCGCCCTGCTCCGCTGCAGCATCCGCCGCCGGGGCGTTGCCGCCTGTCCTCTGGCCTTTGGCGAGACGGGGGTCAAGGGGCGGATCCGGGCGGTCATGGGGAAAAAGAAGCCCGCCTTCTGGATTGTGGCGGCGGCCCTGGCCGCGTGCGTGGCAGTGGCCGTGTGCTTTCTCACCGTTCCCCGCTCCTATGCAGAGGAAATCCGGGCAGACGGCCGCCTCTATGTGCGGCAGGGGGAGCCGGTGGCCTCCCTCCCGGCGGGCAGCTATGCCCTGGGCACCCTGGACAGCATCCGCCACCGCACTAGAGAGCACCCCGACCGGGACTTCTCCGGGGTCAACCTGGATGAAAAATATGCGGGCAGCCCGATCTACCAGAGCGGCGCGGCGGAGAATGTCATCTATCTGGAGGACTTTTCCGGCTTCTATATCCCCTTCCAGACGGAGGAGGAGGAAGATCCCGCGCCGGACGCCGCCGTCTCCACGCCGGAGCCGGTCACCTGGACCTATTCCCCCATGATGAGCGCCACCTGGCACGCGGGGTTCCAGTTCCAGTTTGATCTGAACTGCTCCCATATCGAGGCGTCCTGCGACCAGGGCCTGCTGTGGAACCCCAACGCCCAGGGGCAGCCCCGGGAAAAGGCTCTGCGCTTCCAGGCGAGCGAGCCGGTCTACTGGACGCCGGCGGGCGAGACGCTGGCCGACACGGCGCAGGCAGCCGCCGTCCATTTTACCGCGTATGACGGCGGGGAGGTCCTGCACCAGGGGACGCTCAGCCTGGTTCAAACCGGAACGGACAACGGCCAGAGCTTTTACCAGGCCACGCTGGAGGGCACGGATCTCCTCACCCTCCGGCAGCTGCCGGACGGCACCGGGGCGTATCTGACCGTCTCGGACAGCGCCGTCATTGTGGCCTGCTCCGACCTCAACCGCAACGGCGTGACGGAAAACATCGTGGTACGAACCATCCAGCCCGACAGTCTCTACGAGCTTGCGGTGGAGGAGCGGGGCGAGAAACTCTGGTCGGCACAGGCCGCCACCGCCCACCAGGGCTGGGTCACTTTTATGCTGTACAGCGACGCAGACGGGGACTATCTGGTGGAGTATCTGCCCACCATGTACCAGGGCATCGCCAACTACACGTGTACCGTGTCCTCCCTGGAAGGGGGCGCGCCGTCGGTAAAGCAGGCGTGGTCGGTGGAGTATGAGCTGCCCACAGAGGAGACGGCCGAGATGGCCCAATTTGCCCGGGAGGTGGGGCTTCTCCTGCGAAACTGCACGGTGCTGCTCTCCACCGAGCAGGGCATCCTGGTGGATCAGCCCGCGGAGGCCTCCGGCCTGCCCCAGATCTACCCCGTTCGGTTCGACCCCTCGGAAATTTTCTCTCCCCTTGACGGCCAGACCGCTCCCCTCAGCGCCAACGCCGCCCGGTTCCCGGAGGCTCCGGTGGAGCTCTTCTTCTCCAGCGGCACAGGGGGCTGGCAGACCGCCCTCACCCTCCAGCCCGACGGCAGCTTTACCGGCAGCTACTCCGACGCGGAGCTGGGGGGCGCCTCGCCGGAGTACCCCCAGGGGGTCTTCTACGTCTGCTCCTTCCAGGGCCAGTTCACCCAGATCCGGCAGTTCCGGGACAACGTCTGGTCCATGACGCTGGAGAGCCTGCATACCGAAGCGCCGGAGGGAATCTCCTGGGTGGCGGATCAGACGCTCTATATCGCCTCGGAGGCCTGCGGCGTGTCGGGGGGCAGCACCTTCCTCCTCTACGCCCCCGGCACACCGGCGGACGAGCTGCCGGCGGACTGCCGCAGCTGGTGGCCGGACGCCTGGCTCTGGCGCCGGGGGGAGGCGGAGCAGCTGAGCGGCTGGAGCCTGTGCAACCTGGACACCGGCGAGGGCTTTTTCCAGCGGCAATAAGGCCGCCTCCCACGGGCGCTGTTTTGTCCGCCGCCGGCGGGGAGTGGAAATTACCCCGCCGGTGTGGTATATTTGTGCCATCACACACAGCGGGGGACAGCCTGCCCCTGTGGGAGGGAAGCTATGAGCGCTGAAATTTTAGTTGTGGACGACGAGCAGGCCATCGCCGATCTGGTGGAGGTCTATTTGAAGAGCGAGGGGTACACCGTCCACAAGTGCTCCACCGCTGCCGACGCTCTGGCCGTTTTGGAGCGCACCCGGCTGGATCTGGCCGTTCTGGATGTGATGCTGCCCGATATGGACGGCTTCACCCTGTGCCGGCGTATCCGGGAGCGCCACCTGTTCCCCATCCTGATGCTCACCGCCAAGGTGGAGGACATGGACAAGATCACCGGGCTGACCCTGGGGGCGGACGACTATATCACCAAGCCCTTCAACCCCCTGGAGCTGGTGGCCCGGGTCAAGACCCAGCTGCGCCGGTACACCCGCTACAACCCGGCGGGCGCTCCGGAGTACGCCGGGGAGTACGACATCCGGGGCCTGCACATCTCCAAGGCCACCCACAAGTGCCTGCTCTTTGGGGAGGAGCTCTCCCTCACCCCCCTGGAGTTCTCCATCCTGTGGCACCTGTGCGCCAGGCAGGGGCAGGTGGTGTCCAGCGAGGAGCTGTTCGAGGCGGTGTGGGGGGAGAAGTTTATGGACAGCAACAACACGGTGATGAGCCACATTGCACGCCTGCGGGAGAAGATGCACGAGGACAGCCGCAGGCCCAAATTCGTCAAAACCGTCTGGGGGGTGGGGTATACCATTGAATAGGCCGGAAAACACCCCCCGCCTTCCCCCCGCGGGCAGGTTTGCCCTGCGGGCCTGGGGCTACTACCTGCTGTGCCTGGTGGCCTGGGTCACCATTGTGCTGGCCGTGTGCGCCCTGGGCTTTCTGGTGTGCAGGCAGTTTACCTGGTATGAGACAAATCCCCTCTACCACCTGCTCTCCTGGATGCGGGACTATATTGTCTTTGTGATCATCGCGGTGGTTTTGCTGGGGTGGGTGGTAATCAGCTACCGCTTCATCACCCGGCCCCACCAGCAGCTCCAGGCCCTGATCGACGCGTCGGCCCAGCTCTCCCGCCCCACCGGGGAGCCTATCCGCCTGCCCCCTGCCATGAAGCAGGTGGAGGATCAGCTCAACCTGATCCGGGAGCAGGCCCTGCGGGACGCCCGGGCGGCCCGGGACGCGGAGCAGCGGAAAAACGACCTGGTGGTCTACCTGGCCCACGACCTGAAGACCCCCCTCACCAGCGTCATCGGGTACCTCACCCTGCTGCGGGACGAGCCCCAGATCTCCCAGGAGCTGCGCGCCCGGTACACCGGCGTGGCGCTGGAGAAGGCCCAGCGGCTGGAGGATCTCATCAACGAGTTTTTCGACATCACCCGCTTCAGCCTGACCCATCTGGAGCTGGAGCTGCGGGACACCGACCTGAAGCGGATGCTGGAGCAGGTGTGCAGCGAGTTTGGGCCCGTGCTGCGCCAGCGGCAGATGACCTGTTCCCTCACCCTGCCCCCCGTGCTGCGGGCGGTGTGCGATCCGGGCAAGATGGCCCGGGTATTCGACAACCTGCTCAACAATGCCTGCCACTACGCCTACCCCGGCACCACCCTGTATGTGACCGGGCGGGCGGAAAACGGACACGCTGTGCTCACCTTCCAAAACGCGGGGGCCACCATCCCGCCGGAGAAGCTCTCCCGCATGTTTGAGCAGTTCTTCCGCCTGGACGCCTCCCGGGGCACCCAGTCGGGCAACGCCGGGCTGGGCCTGGCCATTGCCCGGGAGATTGTGGAGGCCCACGGCGGCGCTATCACCGCCCACAGCCAGGCCGAGCAGGTGATTTTCACCGTCCTTTTCCCCCTCTCCCCCGGCCTGTAAGAAAATTGCAAGGATTTCCCCAGACTTTTGCACCATCTCCGAAAGGAAAAGAAAAAACACGCCCCGCCCTGTTCTGCTACCATTTTGGACAGCAGAACAGGGCATTTTTCTTTGGGAGGTTTTGGATTGTGAAACGAATCGTCTTTTTCTTCGGGGGCCGCTCCACAGAGCACACGGTGTCCCTCCAGTCGGCTCACGGGGTGCTCACCCACCTGGACACCGGCCGCTACACTCCGCTGATGGTGGGCATCACCCGGGAAGGGCGGTGGCTCTACTACACCGGGCCGGTGGAGGACATCCCCTCCGGCCGCTGGCAGGAGCACTGCTGCGCCCCCTGCACCCTGTCCCTGAACCCGGAGGTGCGCCAGCTGCTCCTGCTGGACAGGACGGGGGCCTGTCTCCCCTTTGACGCCGCCTTCCCCCTGCTCCACGGGAAAAACGGGGAGGACGGCACCCTCCAGGGCCTGCTGGAGCTGGCGGGGGTGCCCATCATCGGCTGCGGCGCCCTGTCCAGCGCCCTGTGCATGGACAAGGACCGCGCCCACAAGCTGGCCGCCCTGGCGGGGGCGTCGGTACCCCCCAGCCGTCTGTTCCGGCGGGGTGCCCCCCTGGAGCAGATTGCCGCCGGGGCGGCGGAGCTGGGTCTGCCCCTGTTTGTCAAGCCGGTGCGCGCCGGCTCCTCCTTCGGGGTCACCAGGGTGACCGCCATGGAGCAGCTGCCCCAGGCGGTGCAGTCCGCCTTTGCCAACGACCGGGAGCTGCTGCTGGAGCGGGCCGTGCCCGGCTTTGAGCTGGGCTGCGCCGTGCTGGGCAGCGGGGAGCTCACCGTGGGGGTGCCTGACGAGATCGCCCTCTCCCAGGGCTTTTTCGACTTTGAGGAGAAGTACACCCTCAAGACCTGCGCCATCCACTGTCCCGCCCGGGTCTCCCCGGAGACGGCCCGCCGGGCGGCGGAGCTGGCCAAGCAGGTCTACCGGGCCCTGGACTGCAAGGGCTTTGCCAGGGTGGACTTCTTCCTCACCCCGGAGGGGGAGCTGGTATTCAACGAGGTGAACACCATCCCCGGCTTCACCCCCCACAGCCGCTATCCCAGCATGATGCAGGGCATCGGCCTGGACTACTCCGCCCTCATCACCCGCATCATCCAGACGGAGGTGGTGGCATGAACGGGGACGCGCTGGCCCTGGTCAACCCCCGCCACCCCCTGGCGGAGGAGGGGCGGCCCCACCTGGCCGCCCCGGACGCCCGGTTCCCCCGGGTTCTCATGGAGCGCCGGGCAGCGGCCCGGCTGCGCGCCTGCATCGCCCGGGTGGGCGGGCAGGGGCAGATCGTCCCCGTCTCCGGCTTTCGCAGCCGGGCGGAGCAGCAGGCCATCTGGGAGAGCACCCTGGCCGCAGAGGGGGAGGCCTTCACCCGGCGGTACGTGGCCCTGCCCGGGTGCAGCGAGCACCAGACCGGCCTTGCCATCGACCTGGCCCTAGCCGCAGAGCACATCGACTTCGTCCGCCCCCACTTTCCCACCCAGGGGGTGTGCGGGGCCTTCCGGCGGGCCGCTCCCCGCTTCGGCTTCATTCTGCGCTACCCTCCCCACAAGCAGGCCATTACCTCCATCGCCCACGAGCCCTGGCACTTCCGCTATGTGGGCGCACCCCACGCTCTGTTCATGCAGGAGCGGGGGCTGTGCCTGGAGGAGTACCTGGAGCTGGTGCACGCCCACCCCTGGGGAACGCCGCCCCTACGTCTGGACACCCCGGCGGGGGCATACCAGGTGGGCTACCTGCCCGGGGACGCCCCCGCCCCGCCCCCGGAGGAGGGGTGGCACATGCAGCCGGACAACTGCGGCGGCCGGGTGCTCATCAGGCGGCACGAGAGGAGGCGGGCGGTATGAGCCTGCGGGCGTGGCTCACCGACTTCTCCAAGGGGGATAATCTGGGCCTGTTCTGGTGGCTCTACCGGCGGCGCAGCCGGGCAAAAAGCCGGCTGGCCCGGGACATAGCTACCTTTCTCCTCAACCGCTGCGCCCACCGCCACGGAGGCTATGTGGGCCCGGGGGCGGTGATCCAGGGCAGGCCGGAGCTGCCCCACGGCCTGCACGGGGTGTTCATCTCCCGCTACGCCGTGGTGGGGCCGGGCTGTCGGATCTACCAGAACGTCACCATCGGGGAGGTCAACCGGAAAGCGCCCGTCATCGAGGACGGGTGCTGGATTGGGGCGGGGGCGGTGCTGGTGGGGGACATCCGGGTGGGCAGGCATGCCCGCATCGGCGCGGGGGCGGTGGTCAGCCGGGACGTGCCAGACTGCGCCACGGTGGTCAGCCAGCCTCCCCGGGTCATGGAGAGGGGGGATGGGCATGGCGTGCAGTATGATGGACACAGGCCGGGCCTGGCGGGAGATTGACCTGGAGGCGCTCTCCCACAACGCCCGCTCCCTCCGCGCCGCCCTCTCCCCCGGCTGCCGGCTGATGGCGGTGGTGAAGGCGGACGCCTACGGCCACGGGGCCCTCCCCGTGGCCCTGCGCCTGGGGCGGGAGGGGGTGGACGCCTTCGCCGTGGCCTGCCCGGAGGAGGGGATTGCCCTGCGCCGGGGCGGGGTACGGGGGGAGATCCTGGTGCTGGGGTGTACCCCGCCGGAGCAGGCCCCCCTGCTGGCCCGGTGGGCGCTCACCCAGGCGGTGGCGGACGGGGCCCACGGCCGGGCTCTGTCCGCCCGGGGGGTGCCCCTGGCGGTCCACCTGGCCCTGGACACGGGGATGCACCGGCTGGGCATCCCGGCGGAGGACCGGGCGGCCATCGGGGAGATGTACCGCCTGCCCAACCTGCGCGTCACCGGGGTATTCTCCCACCTGTGCGTGTCCGACAGCCTGGAGGAGGCTCACGCCGCCTACACCAAAGCCCAGCTGGCGCGCTTTGCCCGGGCGGTGGCCTGGATGGACGGGGCGGGCTATCCCCCCGGCCAGACCCACATCCAGGCCAGCTACGGCATCTGGAACCTGCCCCCTCAGCCCTGGAGCATGGCCCGGGCGGGCATCGCCCTCTACGGGGTGACCAGCGCCGGGGAGGCCACCCGGAACAGGCTGGATCTGCGCCCCGTGCTCTCCCTGCGCGCCCGGGTAACCTCGGTGCGCACCCTGGCCCCCGGGGAGGGGGCGGGCTACGGCCTGGCCTTCCGGGCCCAGCGGGAGACCCGGCTGGCGGCGGTGAGTATGGGCTACGCCGACGGGCTGCCTCGCTGCCTGGCCGGGCAGGGCGGGCAGGTACTCCTCCACGGGGTGCGCTGCCCCATGGCGGGCCGGGTGTGCATGGACCAGCTGCTGGCCGACGTGACCGCCGTCCCCCAGACCGCGCCGGGGGACGTGGTCACCCTCATCGGAGCGGACAGCGGGCAGACCATCCGGGCGGAGGAGGTGGCCCGGCGGTGCGGCACCATCACCAATGAGCTGCTCTCCCGCCTGGGCCCCCGGCTGCCCTGCGTCCCCCTGCCTGAGGCCCGTTACCCGGCAAAGCCTTCTGTATCCGCACTGTAACTTGTCCTGCCGGCCAATATAGGGTAAAATAAGAGCGGATCAGTAGGATAAATCTTCCATGTGGAAAGGAGTGACCGGTATGAAAAAGCTGCTGGCCCTGTGCCTGTGTCTGGCCCTGCTCTGCCCCGCCGCCCTGGCTGTACAGACGGGGGAGGCGCCGTGGACGCGCAGCGAGGGGGACGGGAGCTATGTGACCATCCGCCTGGAGGCCCCGGAGTGGGCGGGGCTGGACTGGTCGGAGCAGAGGCTGCTGTGCGTGCGCTACGCAGACACCAAGCAGCCGGTGGCCCTCACCAGCGACTATCTGGGCAATTGCCTCTTCGCCACCGTCCCCGCCCGGGATGCAGACCGGCCCCTGGAGGTATTTCAGGGGGAGGAGCACCGCTTCCCCGACTGCATCACCGTCTGGGAGGGCAACGAGTACTACAACGAGTTCTACGGCGGCGGGGATCTCTATCTCCGGGGCGTCGTCCAGGGGGACGAGGCGGGCAACCTGAACGCCGAGGACACCCTCACCCGGGCGGAGGCCTTTGCCCTGCTTGTCCGCCTGCTCTCCCTGGAGCCGGGGGATGATCCGGGCTATGCCGACGTGGCGCCGGGGGACTGGTACTATGACGCTGTCTCCGCCGCCCAGGCCGCCGGCATTGCCGCGGCGGACGAAACCTTCAACCCCAACCGCACAGTGACCCGGGGGGAGTTTACCGTGATGCTGGCCCGGGCCATGGAGGCGGTGGGCTGGCTCACCATCCCGGAGGATACGGAGAACTACACCTTCAACACTGCCCTGGCCGACGCGGACTCCCTCCCCGACTGGGCCGTGGGGGCCTACGCCGCCTTTGACGGGCGCAATGTGGTGGGCCTCGTCTCCCTGGAGGACACCGGAGAGACGGACCCCTCCGACGGCGGGCCGGTCTACGCCTACCTGGCCCGGTGGGACACCCCCGCCCAGCGGGGGGAGGTCATCCAGTTTATCAACCAGGCCCGCAAGACCCTGCCCTGGTACCCCACCCAGCAGGCCATCGACTGGGGCTTTGACCAGGAGATGCCGGTGATCGACGGCTCCACCTCCACCTACCCCTATACCGTGGCGGTGTACGGCGCCCTGTTCGCCAATTCCGGCAGCCACCCCCAGTATCCCCAGAGCCACTCCAAGAGCTTTGACTCCTACGACCGGCTCATCAGGGGGGAGGCAGACATCCTCTTCGCCTCCACCAAGCCCTCCCAGGACACCCTGGACAAGGCCAAGGCCGCCGGGGTGGAGCTGGAGCTCATCCCCATCGCCTACGACGCCATGGTGTTCTTTACCAACGGGGACAACCCGGTGGAGGGACTCACCATGGAGCAGATACGCAGCGTATATGTGGATAACGCCTATACCAACTGGAATCAGCTGGGCGGGCCAGACGCCCGGTTTATCCCCTACTGCCGCAACCGGGACAGCGGCAGCCAGGCCCAGATGGAGGAGTTCTTCCTCCAGGGGGCGGAGATCCACCCGGCCATCCAGGAGGAGACCACCTCCACCGCCATGGCCTCGGTGCTCACCGACGTGGCCGACGCCCGGTCGGACGACCCGCTGACCTACGCCCTGGGGTACAGCATCTACTACTACTATCTCCAGTCCACCCCCATCCTGCTTGCCGCGGACGAGCTCAAGCTGCTGGCGGTGGACGGGGTGTACCCCACCGACCAGACCATCGCCGACGGCAGCTACCCCCTGGCGGGGTACAACTACGCGGTGATCCGCTCCGACCAGCCGGAGGACTCCCCGGCCCGGCGGATGGTGTCCTTCATGCTCAGCCGCCAGGGACAGCAGTGCGTGGCAAGCGCCGGCTTCGGCCCCCTGTCCAACGACCCCAGGGCGGACTTTGAGGCGGCCAATCCGGGCTGGACGGTGGCCGACATCTTCCCCGCCGACGACTTCGGCTACATGGCGGTGGCTCAAAACCAGGCAGGGGATACCCTGCGGGCGGTCTATCTCCAGCGCCGCACAGCTCAGTGGGGGGCGCTCACCCAGGCCGACTGCACCGTGGGCGGGGCGGAGGAGCCCCTCACCGCCGCCCTGCTGGGGGGGACGGACAGCACCCTGGTGTTCGGCTGGGCGGAGGCGTCAACCAGCGCCCAGCTGCGCCTGAGCTATGAGGGGGGCGCCCAGACCCAGATCGTCTATGTCAGCGGCCCCTACTCCTTCCTGCTCTCCGGCAGCCCCAGGGTGGAGAAGCTGGAGCTGCTTCAGGACGGGACGGTGATTGCCGCTGTGGACTTTGACCGCTGAGGGCTTTCTACCGGAACAAAACAGGGCCCGCGCCAAAAGGCGCGGGCCCTGTTTTCGGTAAATGGAGGCGGTGTGCGCGGCGCTCCGCCGCCGGGATCTCCCCGGGAACTTACCAGGGGGTCAGCTCCAGGTAGAGATCCTTGTACTGCCTGGCCGAGCTGCTCCAGGAGACGTCCTTGGCCATGTCCCGCTGCACCACCTCGTCCCAGTGGTAGCGGTTCTGGAAATAGAGGGTCTTGGCCCGGTTGACGGCGTCCAGCAGCAGTCCCGCGTCGTAGCGGTCAAAGGTAAAGCCGTTGCCGTCGCCGGTAAACTCGTTGTAGGGCTCCACCGTGTCCTTCAGCCCGCCGGTCTCCCGGACGATGGGCAGGGTGCCGTAGTGCATGGCGTTGAGCTGGGTCAGGCCGCAGGGCTCAAAGCGGGAGGGCACCAGCAGGGCGTCGGCCCCGGCGTAGATGCGGTGGGCCCGCCCCTCGTCGTACTGGATGCAGGCGCTGAAGGTGCCCCGATAGGCGTTTTCATAGTCCCGGAAGGCGTCCTCATACTGCCGGTCCCCGGTGCCCAGCACCACCATCTGGGTGTTGCCGTCCAGCACCTGGTGGAGGATGGCGCTGACCAGATCCAGCCCCTTCTGGTTGGTGAGGCGGGAGATGAGGCCGATGACAAACTTGCCCGCGTCCTCCTCCAGGCCCAGCTCCCGCTGGAGGGCCAGCTTGTTGGCCATCTTGTGCTCCAGCACATTGCCCAGGCCGTAGTTCTCCGCCAGGGCGGGGTCGGTCTCCGGGTTCCACATGCCGTAGTCAATGCCGTTGACAATGCCCCTGAGCTTGCCGCTGTGGTAGCGCAGGTGGTTCTCCAGCTGCTCCCCGTACTCGGGGGTCTGGATCTCCCCGGCATAGGTGCCGCTGACGGTGGTAATCCGGTCGGCGTAGGCCAGCCCGCCCTTGAGCATGTTGGCGTCCTCCCAGCCCTGCTTGAGGGCGCCCATGTTGAACACGTGGTCGGGCAGACCGGACCAGTACTTGATGGTGGGGATGTTGTAGACCCCCTGGAAGCGGAGGTTGTGGATGGTGAGCACCGACCGGGCCCGGCCCACCGGGGTGTCCTGGAAGAGAGTGCGCAGGTACACCGGCACAAGGGCCGCCTGCCAGTCGTGGCAGTGGACGATGTCAGGAATCCAGTTCATGTAGTTCAGCGCGGCCAGGGCGGCCTTGCTGAAGAAGCAGTACTTGGGGATATCGTCCACCAGGTTGGTGTAGGGGCTGCCCGCGGAGAAGAACTCCTGGTTGTCAATGAAGTCGTACACCACCCCGTCCCAGATGTACTCCATAATCCCCACGTAGTAATTGCGCCCGGTCTTGCCCAGGTCCATGTAAAACTCGCCCCGGTAGATCATCTTGTCCTGGTACTCCCGGGGGATGCAGGCGTAGCGGGGCAGAATCACCCGCACGTCGCAGTTGAGCCGCGCCAGCTCCCGGGGCAGGGCGTACATCACATCCCCCAGGCCCCCCGTCTTCACAAAGGGGTGGCACTCCGATCCGATAAAGGCAATGCTTCTGCGGGGCAGGTTGGCAATCTCATTCACACAAACGGCCTCCTCTTGGGCGGGCGCAGTCTCGGCAATGGGGGCGGGCTCCCCGGCAGCCGGGGCGGGTGCGGCCTCCTCCTCCACGGGGGCGGCCTTCTCCTCCGCGGGGGCGGCCTTCTCCTCCACGGGGGCGGTCTTCTCCACAACGGGGGTGGCCTCTTCCACAACGGGGGCGGCCTCCTGTGCGGGAGCCTTGG
>CALWWS010000002.1 GCA_944385305.1 uncultured Oscillospiraceae bacterium
CGCCGGCTGCGGTGACCTCCCCCATATGGGGGCGGAAGGGTATCTGGTGAGCCCCGCGGTCTTCAAAACCGTTGGGGGCGGCGTTCCCGCCCCGGTGTGTTCGATCCGCACCCGTCCCCGCCACAGAAAAAAGAGGTCCCGGCACACAGCGGCGCTGTGTGCCGGGACCTCTTTTTTACTCAGTCACCTCTACCAGATGGGAGCCCCGGGGGCGCACCTCGCCCACGGCGGCGGCGGGAACGCCCTCATCCGCCAGGCGGCGCAGCAGCGCCTCACCCGACGGTTGAGGTACCGCGATGAGCAGCCCGCCGGCCGTCTGGGGGTCGTAGAGCACATCGGCCACCTCCCGGGCCACGCCGGGGGCCATATCCACATCCCCCTGGGCAAACTCCCGGTTGCGGTAGGCCCCGGCGGGGATGATCCCGTCCCGGGCAAACTCCAGCGTCCGCCCCAGAATGGGCATCTGCCCCGCCCACAGGCGCAGGGTACACCCGCTGCCCTGGGCCATCTCTTTCCCGTGGCCCAGCAGGCCGAAGCCGGTAATGTCGGTGCAGGCGCTGGCCCCCGCGGCCACGGCGGCCTGGGCCGCCAGCCGGTTGAGCATGGCCATCACCCCCACCAGCTCCCGGTACTCTCCCTCCTCCAGCAGCTCCACCTTGGCCGCCGTGGTGAGAATCCCTGTGCCCAGGGGCTTGGTAAGCACCAGCAGATCCCCCACACGGGCGCCGGTATTGGCCAGAATCCGGTCCGGGTGGGCAAAGCCGGTGACGCACAGCCCGTACTTAGGCTCTTTGTCCTCAATGCTGTGCCCGCCGGCCAGCACCGCCCCGGCCTCCGCCACCTTGGAGGCGCCCCCCTCCAGAATCGCGCCCACCGCATCTAGGGGCAGGCAGGAGGGAAAGGCCAGCAGGTTCATGGCCAGCTTTGGCTCACCCCCCATAGCGTACACGTCGGACAGGGCGTTGGCCGCGGCAATCTGTCCGAAATCAAAGGGGTCGTCCACCACCGGGGGGAAAAAGTCCACCGTCTGGATCATGGCAATCTCATCGCTCACCCGGTAGACGGCAGCGTCGTCGCTGGAGTCATAGCCCACCATCAGGCGCTCGTCCCCCATCCGCGGCAGGGCGCTGAGCAAGTTCCTTAGGACACCCGGCCCTATTTTGGCCCCTCACCCACCGGCCGTGGTCATGGCGGTCAGCCTGATCTTCTCCTCCGGCATCTCCTCACCCCCCTTTTGTGTTGTCTGTCTCCAGTGTACCCCATTTCTCCCGAAAAGGCAACTGTGCCGCCGCACCCTCCACCCCCTTTTCGCATAGGCTGGGAATGAGAATTTAAGACTTGGAGGGTCTCATATGCACGCCGTACCACAGGTTTGCTTTTTTCTGGGGGCCAATTCCCCCACCGGTTTCTACTCCCTGTACGATCAGCTCATTGACCCCGCCCGGGCGGAGGATATCTTTATTCTAAAGGGGGGGCCTGGCTGCGGCAAGTCCTCCCTGATGCGGCAGGTGGGAGCCGCCATGGAGGAGCGGGGCTTGGCGGTGGAGTACATCCTGTGCTCCGGCGACCCCGACTCCCTGGATGGGGTGGTCATTCCTCAGCTCAACGCCGCCCTGGTGGATGGCACCGCCCCCCACGTGGTGGAACCCCAGCTGCCCGGTGCGGTAGAGCGCTATGTAAACCTGGGAGCCTGCTACCACAAGGCGGAGCTGCTGGCGCAGCGGGACGCCCTTACCCACTGCATGCGGGACTACAAGGGCTGCTACAGCCGGGCCTACCGCTGTCTGGCCGCCGCCGCCCAGATTGAGGAGGATATGCGCGCTCTGCTGGATACCCCGGTCCTGGAGGCCAAGATGGCCAAGCGGGCCAAGGGGATTCTCTCCCGTGAAGTCAAAAAGACGGGGGGCGACCCCGGCCGCAGTGTACAGCGCTTTCTGGGCGGCATTACCTGGAAGGGGACGCTGTGCAATTTCTCCACCGTGGACGCCCTGTGCAAGCGGGTCTACGAGCTGGCCGATACCTACGGACTGGCCCACGGCATGCTCACCCACCTGGCCTGCGCCGCCATGGGGGCGGGGCATGACGTCATCACCTGCCCCTCCCCCATGGCTCCCGACCGCATGGAGCACCTGCTCATCCCCGGCCTGTCCCTGGCCTTCGTCACCAGCACCCCCGCCCTGGCCTACGGCGGGCGGCCCTACCGCCGCATCCGGCTGGACGCCATGATCGACCCGGAGCTTCTGCGCCGCAGCAAGGCCAGGCTGCGCTTCTCCCGCAAGGTATCCGCCGCTCTGGTTGAGGAGGCAATCGACTCCCTGGCCCAGGCCAAAAGCATGCACGATGACCTGGAGGCCCTCTACAACCCCCATGTGGACTTTCCTCAGGTCTATCAGACCGCCCGGGATATTACCCAGGAGCTGCTCGCCCGAATCTGACTCCCCAGCGCACAAACCGCCCGCCGGACTGTCATCCAGACAGTCCGGCGGGCGGTTTGTCTCTGGATTAGCTCTGCCCGATTATCTTCAGCAGAGCGGGGCCGAACTGCTCCCAGTAGCCCATCACAAAGATAAAAAGCCCCACAAAGGGCAGAACCCAGGTCATGTAAAAGCGGGCGCGGCGGGGAAAGGGAAGGCCCTTTCCGGTGTCGCACTCCTCCAGGAAGCTGTCCCAGCC
>CALWWS010000003.1 GCA_944385305.1 uncultured Oscillospiraceae bacterium
TGGGCTACCCCGGCTGGCACATCGAGTGCTCCTGCATCTCCATGAAGTACCTGGGGGAGTACCTGGACATCCACTGCGGCGGCATTGACAACGCCTTCCCCCACCACACCAACGAGATCGCCCAGTCGGAGGCCTATCTGGGCCACCCCTGGTGCAAATACTGGATGCACGTCCACCACCTGAACACCAACTCGGGCAAGATGTCCAAGTCCAAGGGGGAGTTCCTCACCGTCTCCCTGCTGGAGGAGAAGGGGTATAACCCCCTGGTCTACCGGCTGTTCTGCCTCCAGTCCCACTACCGCAAGGGGCTGGTGTTCTCCTGGGAGAACCTGGACAACGCCGCGGCGGCCTATGACAAGCTCCTGGCCCGCATTGCCGCCCTGAACCCGGAGGCAGGGGAGCTGGACGAGGAGGGGATGCAGCCCCTGCGGCAGGCCTTCCGGGAGGCCCTGGGGGGGGATCTGAACACCTCCCTGGGTATCACCACCCTGTACGACGTGCTCAAGGCTCCCATCAGCGACAAGGCCAAGCTGGCCCTGCTGGGCGAGTTTGACCAGGTGCTGGGTCTGGATCTGCTCGCCGGGGCGGAGAAGCTCCGCCAGGCCCAGAGCGCCGCTGCTCCGGCGGAGGACGCGGCGGAGATTGAGGCCCTCATCGCCCGCCGGGCCGAGGCCAAGAAGGCCAAGGACTGGGCGGCGGCGGACGCCATCCGGGATGAGCTCAAGGCCATGGGGATTGAGATTAAGGACACCCCCAACGGCGTGGAGTGGAAGCGGATTTGACAAGCTGAGGAGCCCCGCGCGGCGCAGCCGCGCGGGGCTCTCTTTTCTTTCAGGATTTTCCACCGCCCTGCCGCTCTTGACGGGAACGGTGCCCGGGTCGTATAATATTGACGCGATTTTAGAGAAATCTCATATTTTACAGAGATTAGGCGGAGCACATATGACGACACAAGCCAAGGAAAAACCCATTACCCTGGAGGATGTGGCCCCCGGACAGCGGGGGATCATCCTCCGGGTTGGCAATGAGAGCGGGCCGGTGAAGCGCCGGCTGGTGGATATGGGCCTCACTCCGGGCACCGAGGTGATGGTGCGCAAGATCGCCCCCTTCGGCGACCCCATTGAGGTAAACCTGCGTGGGTACGAGCTCTCCCTGCGCAAGGCGGACGCCGCCCAGATCCAGCTGGCCACCGGGGAGGAGGCGGCTGCCCTCACCCAGGACAGGAAGAAGCGGGCGGGCATGGTGCAGCACATCCCCGACGAGGAGGCCCTGCGCCGCATGAGCGCCGACCACCTCCACGAGGAGGAGGCCCACGGGGGCGACCCGGACTACGCCAGCCACGACACCCGCCAGATGAAGCTGGCCCTGGTGGGCAACCCCAACTGTGGCAAGACCACCCTCTTCAACGCCCTCACCGGCTCCAACCAGTATGTGGGCAACTGGCCGGGCGTGACGGTGGAGAAGAAGGAGGGCCGGGCCAGCGTGGACGGAAAATCTGTCACCGTGGTAGATCTGCCCGGCATCTACTCCCTGTCCCCCTACTCCATGGAGGAGATTGTGGCCCGGGACTTTATCGTGGGGGAGCATCCCGACGCCATCATCGACATCATCAACGCCACCAACATCGAGCGCAACCTCTACCTCACCGCCCAGCTGCTGGAGCTGGAGCGGCCCATGGTCATCGCCCTGAACTTTATGGACGAGGTGGAGCGCCACGGGGATCGCATTGATGTGGAGCGGCTCTCCCGGGCCCTGGGGGTGCCCGTCATCCCCATTACCGCCCGCACGGGGAAGAACATCCAGGAGCTGCTGCGCATTGCCCACAAGCAGATGCACGTGGGCGTCACCGTGGAGCCAGACGACCTGTACGACGACTACACCCACCAGATCCACCACAAGGCGGGCGAGATCATCCACGACAAGGCCTACGCCGCGGGCATCCCCGCCCACTGGGCGTCCATCAAGCTCATTGAGGGGGACGCCCTGGTGGAGGAGGCCCTGGAGCTGAGCGGGGAGGAGCGGGACAGGCTGGAGGCGGTGTGCCGCCAGTACGAGAGCGCCTACACCCTGGGCGACCGGGAGACCCTGATCGCCGACGCCCGCTACCAGTTCATCCAGCGGGTGGTCTCCATGTGCGTCAGGCGGGGCCGCCCGGTGGGGGCTCCCACCCTTTCCGACCGGATTGACGGCATTGTCACCCACAAGATCTTCGCCGTGCCCGTGTTCCTGCTGATGATGCTGGTGATGTTCGCCCTCACCTTCGGCCCCGGCCAGGTGCTGGCCGACGGGGTGGACACCCTCATCAGCGGCTGGCTGGCAGGGGGGGTGCGCCTGGGCCTTCAGGCCGCCGGGGTGGCCCCCTGGGTGGAGGCCCTGCTGGTGGACGGCGTCATTACCGGGGTGGGGGGCGTGCTCACCTTCCTGCCCCAGATCGCCATCCTCTTCTTCTTCCTCTCCTTTTTGGAGGACTCGGGCTACATGGCCCGGGCGGCCTTCATCATGGACCGGCTGCTGCGCCGCTTCGGCCTGAGCGGCAAGGCCTTTATCCCCATGCTCATGGGCTTTGGCTGCACAGTGCCCGCCGTGATGGGTGCCCGCACCATGGAGAACGAGAAGGACCGGCGCATGACCATCATGCTGGTGCCCTTTATGTCCTGCTCCGCCCGGCTGCCGGTGTACGGCCTGCTCACCGCCGCCTTCTTCCCCCGGTACGGCGGGCTGGTGGTCTTTTCCCTGTACGTGCTGGGCCTGGTGTTTGCCATCCTCTCGGGCCTGATTTTGAAAAAGTTTGTCTTCCGGGGCGAGCCCGCCGCCTTCGTGCTGGAGCTGCCCCCCTACCGCCTGCCCACCGGCAAGAACATGGCCATGCACGTGTGGGAGAAGGTGCGGGGCTTCCTGGTGAAGGCGGGCACCCTGATTCTGGCCATGAGCGTGCTGCTCTGGTTCCTCCAGGCCTTCGGCGTGGAGGGGGGCAGCTTCGGCATGGTGAGCGATGAGGCCCACTCCATCCTGGGGGGCATCGGCTCTGTTATCGCCCCGGTGCTCATCCCCCTGGGCTTCGGCACCTGGCAGGCCGCCGTGGCTCTGCTCTCCGGCCTGGTGGCCAAGGAGATGGTGGTCTCCTCCATGAGCATGTTCTACGGCTTCTCGGTCACCGCAGGCGGCGCCACCATTGCCGCCGCCCTGGGGAGCACCTTCGCCACCCCCGTGGCCGCCTATGCCTTTTTGGTGTTTGTGCTGCTCTATGTCCCCTGTGTGGCGGCGGTGTCCACCATTCGCAAGGAGATGAACTCCGCCAAGTGGACCCTGGCCTCCATCGGCTGGCAGCTGGCGGCGGCCTACATCGGGTCGTTCGTGGTCTACCAGATCGGCTCGCTTTTGATGAGGACACTGGGATGAAATATCTGATCTATCTGGGCGTGGCTGTTTTAATCGTGTGGGCGGCGGCGTATCTCCTCTACCGCTTCCACCAGCGGCTGAAGAACAAGCGGGGCTGCGACTGCGGCGGCTGCTCCGCCTGCCCTCACACCTACTGCCGCCACCGGAAAGGGGAGAAATAGGGTGGAAGAAAAGCGCCAACAGCTCCAGCAGTGGATCGACCAGAGCAAGAACATTGTGTTCTTCGGCGGGGCCGGGGTGTCCACCGAGAGCGGCATCCCCGACTTCCGCAGCGTGGACGGGCTCTACCACCAGCAGTACAAGTATCCCCCCGAGACCATTTTAAGCCGCACCTTCTTTGACCACGACCCGGAGGAGTTCTTCCGCTTCTACCGCAACAAGATGCTCTTCCCCCAGGCCAGGCCCAACGCCGCCCACCAAAAGCTGGCCCAGCTGGAGGCGGCGGGCAAGCTGCGGGCGGTGGTGACCCAGAACATCGACGGGCTCCACCAGGCGGCGGGGAGCAGGACGGTGTACGAGCTGCACGGCTCGGTGCACCGCAACTACTGCATGCGCTGCGGCAAGTTCTACCCCCTGGAGGCAGTAGCCCAGGGGGAGGGCGTGCCCCGCTGCGCCTGCGGAGGCACTATCAAGCCCGACGTGGTGCTCTACGAGGAGCCCCTGGACGAGCGGGTGATGGAGGACGCGGTGAAGGCTATCTCCCGGGCGGACATGCTCATCATCGGCGGCACCTCCCTGGCGGTGTACCCCGCGGCGGGGCTTATCCGCTATTACCGGGGAAAGAAGCTCACCCTCATCAACAAGACCCCCACCCCCTACGACCGGCAGGCCAATCTGGTCATCGCCGGGCCCATCGGGGAGATCCTGGGGGCTGTCCGGGTGGGGGAGATATAGCCGCGCGATTCCGGCGTTTTATCGCGTTTGCCACAACAGGCGGGGGAGACCCCGCCTGTTTCAATTCTTACGATTTATTGAATTTCGATAAATTATCATTGACAATCAATATGCACGGTGGTATCCTCATCCCAAGAGGTGAGAGCCATATGGAAAAGCATCAGGAGCAGAAGCTGGCCCGGGTTGTGTGGGTTCTGGTGAGCATTGTCTTTGTATGCAACATCATAGCCATCTTTTTGGTGCCCAGCGCGGTGATGACCAACCAGCAGGACGTACTCCACGGGGCGGGAAACTACCTGGGCGGAATTTTTGCCCCGGGGGAGGACGACATCCAGGCGGCCGGCGTGATGGCCTCCCTGCTGTGCTGGTTCTGGGTGTGGCAGGAGGCGTACAGCGGTGTACTGGCCCTGTTTCTCATCTTCTGTGGGGTATGCACGGCGGTCATCATATACCAGGGGCGGCGGATTCTGGCCACCATCCTGGCGGGGACGCCCTTCTGTGTGGACAACGCCGTCAGCCTGCGCCGGGCGGCGGTGTGCTGCTTCCTCATTGCCGCCGCCGCCCTGGCCCGGCTGATCTGGGGGCTGTTCTGGTACCGCTCTGCCGCCCCCCTGGTCACCTATAACGCCCTGTTCATCCCCATCTTCCTCATGGGGGGGCTGCTGTGCCTGGTGATGTCCGCCCTGTTCCGCCAGGCCGCCCGCATGCGGGAGGAGAACGATCTGACCATATAGAAAGTGGGGAGGAGCGACAATGTATGAGAAAACGGCGGGCGGAAAAACAGCCGGTGCGCTCACAGTTTTGGTCAATCTTGTTTTGATCTGCAATTTGCTTGCCCTGGGCTTTGTGCCGGTGCTGGCCGCCCTGGCGGGCTCCGGGATCGGGCCGGAACGGCTGGTGGAGATGCTCACCGCCGCGCCGCCTCAGCCGGGGGAGTGGGGAATACACTTTTCGCCGGGGATGGTTCTGTTTCTGGTGCTGGTAGGCGGCTGGACGGAGAATTTTGCCTACACCCTGGTACTCACCCTGTTTCTGCTTTTCTGCGGGGTGTGTACGGCGGTAATCCTGTGGCAGGGGCGGAAGATCTTAGGCACGGTCAGGGCAGGCAGCCCCTTTTGCGTGGAAAACGCCCGCAGCCTGCGCCGGGCGGCGGTATGCTGCTTTCTCATTGCCGCCGCTTCCGTGGCTCGGGTGGCATGGGGGCTGCTCTGGTACCGCTCCGCCGCCGTACTGGCGGGCTACAACGCCCTGTTTGTGCCGGTATGTTTCATCAGCGGACTGCTGTGTGTGGTGATGTCTCACCTCTTTCTCCGAGCCGCTCAAATGCGGGAAGAGAATGAATTTACGATATAGGGGGGAGCGGAGATGCCCATTGTGGTCAATCTGGATGTGATGATGGCCCGGCGGAAGATGAGCCTGAACGAGCTGGCCGCCCGGGTGGACATTACGCTGGCCAATTTATCCATCCTGAAGAACAACCACGCCAAGGCGGTGCGCTTTACCACCCTGGAGGCCATCTGCAAGGCGCTGGACTGCCAGCCGGGGGATATTCTGGAGTATGTCCCCGAGAGAGGAGAGGAGGAGAGCTAGCATGGAGCAAAACGGAACGGTACAGCCGGGGGGCGGGGTTCCCCACACGCCGCCGGTAACCACCAAACCCAAGCGGATTTACCAGCTGGACGGAAAGGAGCGGATTCTTCTGCCCCTCGCCTGGGCCCTGGGGGTGCTGTGTGTGCAGGTGCTCCTCTTCAGCCGTCCCGGGCTGGGGATGACCGTGCTCATGGGGGCGTGGTACGCCCTGCTGCTCTGGTATGGAGGTGTACAGCCTCTCGCCCGCCGGGAAAACCGGCTGCTGCTGGGGGCGGTGGCCCTGCTGGCGCTGAGCTTTGCCCTCTTCGACAACCAGTGGCTGCGCAGCTGGAACTGGCTGGCCCTGGCGGGACTCACCGCCGTGCAGTGCT
>CALWWS010000004.1 GCA_944385305.1 uncultured Oscillospiraceae bacterium
TGTGTGCTACAGCCTGGGCAACTTCATCTCCTCCCAGGTGGATCCCCTCACGGACACCACGGCGGTGCTCACCCTCCAGCTCACCCGCACCCCGGAGGGGGAGGCCTCGGTGACCGGGTGGGAGTACGTCCCCATGCTCATGGTGCGCCGGGACGGGACGCAGCGGGTCTTTACCCTCACCGACGCCTCCGCCGTCCCGGCGGACGCCTCCGGGGAGCTCACCGGCGCCCTGGAGCAGGCGGCGGCGGACTGCGCGGAGATCTTCGGCCCGGAGCGTCCCTTTTCTTCTTAAATAGTGTGCAAAAAGCCCGCCCGGCTTTTACACCGGGCGGGCTTCTTTTGCCTCGCAGAGTTTCGCTGCCCGCAGGCGGCGAAATAAGGTTTAAATCCCGTTTTTCCCGGGGACATGCGCCTCGGGAAAAACACTTCTCGGCCTGCCAGTGTGGAATTTGTCCTCTCACGCTGGACAAATTCTGCGCGCAGCGGGCTGCATCCTTTTCGAAAAAGAGGCTGTGCCTCTTTTTCGACTGTCACAGACAGTGGCAGCAGGCGTAGTGTCCCGGGCTGACCTCCTTCATCTGGGGCACCTCCTGGGTGCAGATGTCCTTCTTGAAGGGGCAGCGGGGGTTGAAGGGGCAGCCCTTGGGCTTGTTGAGGGGGCTGGGGATCTCGCCCACGGACTTGACCTTCTGGGGCTTGAGCTCCTCCTCCACGTCGGAGAGGACGGGGATGGAGGCCAGGAGCATCTGGGTGTAGGGGTGGCGGGGGTTCTCGAAGAACTCGGCCGTGTCGGCGTACTCGCAGATGCTGCCCAGGTACATCACCGCCAGCCGGTCGCACATGTTGCGCACCAGGCACAGGTTGTGGGTGATGAAGAGGTAGGAGAGGCTGTTTTGCCTCTGCAGCTCAATGAGCTTGTTGGTGATCTTGGCCTGGATGGACACGTCCAGGGCGGAGGTGGGCTCGTCCAGGACGATGAACTGGGGGTTGGCGGCCAGGGCGCGGGCCACGCACACCAGCTGCTTCTCGCCGCCGCCGATGGCCCTGGGATACTTGTCCAGGTAGTGGGCGGGCAGGCCCACCTGCTCCAGGATGTCCTTGATGCGCTTCTCCACCTCGGCGGTGGTCAGGCGCTTTTCGGCGTAGAGCTCCACAGGCACCGAGAGGATCTGGCGGATGGTCTTTCTGGGGTTGAGGGAGCCGCCGGGGTCCTGGAACACCAGCTGGATCTGCTGCTTGAGGGCGGGCTCCCGCTGCTTGGAGGAGCGGCTGATGTCGATGTCGTCCTGGAAGGTGATGGAGCCCGAGGTGGGCCCGTAGGTGCCCACGATCATGGAGCCGATGGTGGACTTGCCCGAGCCGGACTCGCCCACCAGGCCGAAGTTCTCCCCCCGCTTGATGTTGAAGCTCACATTGTCCACGGCGGTGAGGGTGCCGAACTTGGTCTTGAACTGCTTGGTGAGGTTTTCAATCTGGATGACATTCTCGCTCATGCCATGGCCTCCTCTCCGGCGTGGTGGCAGGCCACCATCCAGTCCTCCCGGCCGTCCACGCTCTCCAGGACGGGGGGCGCCTCCAGGCACTCGGGGGTGCACCGGGGGCAGCGGGAGGCGAAGCGGCAGCCCTTGGGGGGATTGATGTAGCTGGGGATATCGCCGGCGATGCCGTCGGCGATGCCGCTGCCGGTGAGCTTGGGGGTGGCGGCCAGCAGGCCGATGGTGTAGGGGTGGCGGGGGTGCTCAAAGACCTCGCGGGTCTTACCCACCTCCACCACGTTGCCGGCGTACATCACGTACACCCGGTCGGTGATCTTGCGGATGGCGCCCAGGGCGTGGCTGACCAGCACCAGGGACTTCTTCTTCTCCCGCACCAGCTTGTCCAGCAGGTCCAGGATCTGCTCCTCAATGGTCACGTCCAGGGCGGTGGTGGGCTCGTCGGCCAGCATGAGGTTGGTGTCCTTCATGAGGGCCATGGCGATGCACACCCGCTGGCGCATGCCGCCGGAGAGCTGCACGGGGTAGCTGCCCAGCACCCGCTCAGGGGCGGGCATGGACACGTTGTCCAGGGCGTCCAGCATCATCTGGCGGTACTCGGCCTTCTTCCGGCCGGGGAACTGGCTTTTGAGGATGTCGGTCATCTGGGTGGAGATCTTCAGGGTGGGGTTGAGGGAGCTGGAGGGGTCCTGAAAGATCATGGACACGTTGCGGCGCACGCTGCGCACGCCCTTCTTGCCGTCCACGCTCACGCCGCACACCTCGATGGCGTCCTTGCGCACGATGGCGGGGGGGCTGTGGAGCACGGCGGCGGCGGACTTGAGCACGGTGGTCTTGCCGCAGCCGGCCTCGCCGATGAGGCCCACCCGCTCGGCCTGCTCCACGTGCATGCTCAGGCCGGGGATGACCTCCAGGGTACCCTCGTATACCTTATACTTTACGCTGAGGTTTTCGATGTTCAGCGCCAGATTGTTCTTGTTCTCCATGTCACTTCTCCTCCACGGACAAAACGTCGTTGAGGCCGTCGCCCAGCAGGTTGAAGCCCAGCACGATGAGCACCACCACGGCGGCGGGCATCACCGTCAGCCACCAGAACTCGGGCAGGTAGGCGATGCCGTCGGACACCATGGCGCCCAGAGACGGCTCGGGGGGCTGCACGCCCAGGCCCACAAAGCTCATGCTGGAGGCGGTGAGGATGATGCTGCCCATGTCCAGGCTCATCTTGGTGACGATGGAGGAGGTGATGTTGGGCAGCATTTCGCTCAGGAGGATCTTGAGCACCTTCACGCCGGAGAGCTCAGTGTAGACGATGTACAGCTCGTTGGACAGGGAGGTGACCATGTTATAGGTCATGCGGGTGTACCAGGGCCACCAGGCCACGGCGATGCCGATGGCGGCGAAAAGGTAGCCGTTGGTGAACATGGTGCACACCACCATGGCCAGGATCAGGGGCGGGATGGCCATAAACAGCTCGGTAAGCCACATAATCAGCCGGGAGATGAGCTTGCCCTTGTAGTAGCCGGCGATGAGGCCCAGGATAACGCCCAGGGGCACGGAGATGGCCAGCACCAGCAGCCCGATGACCAGGGAGGAGCGGGTGCCGATAAGCATGCGGCTGAACACGTCCCGGCCATACTCGTCGGTGCCCGCCAGGTGGGCGCCGCTGGGGCCCTGGAAGGACTCGGCAATCTTGGTGACCAGGCCGGCGTCCTCAGGGTAGGGGACGATGTAGGGCCCGAAAATGGCGATGAAGATCACCAGGAGCACCACGATCAGGCCCAGCATGGACAGGGGGTTGCGGGAGAACTTGTACCAGCTCTTCTTCAGCGCCTCCACCCGGGGGTTGACGCCCTGCTCCATGGCTGCGGTGGCTTTCAAATCTTTTGTCATCATACGCAATCACTCCGAAGTATTGATGCGGATTCTCGGATCCAGGAAAGCCACGCCGATGTCCACCAGAATGTTGACCACGGCGAAGATGATGCCGAAGACGAAGGTCACCGCCACGATGCCGTAGGGATCCTTGTTCTGGATGACGTTGAGGCTGTACTGGGAAAATCCGGGATAGCGGAAGATCACCTCAATGATGAAGGCGTTGCCGATCAAAGAGGCCACCTGCAGGCCGTAAATCGTCAGGGTAGGGATAAAGGAGGGCTTCATCAGGTGCTTCATCACCAGCTTGCCCTGGCTGACGCCGGCCACCTGAGCGAAAGCGATATAATCAGCGTTAATGTTCTCCACCATGGCGCCGCGGTGGATGCGGGCCATGTAGGCGATGCTGCCCAGGGAGAGGCTCAAAACGGGGAGCACCATGCACTTAAAGACCTGGCCGAACAGGGCGAAGTCGCCCACCAGCAGGCAGTCCAGGCCCATCATGCCGGTACGTACATAGTTGTCGGGGATATTGGGCATGCCGCCGATGGGGAAGATCCCCAAAGTGTAGCTGAACACCAGCAGCAGCAGCACGCCGATGGCGTAGGCGGGGGTGCACACCCCCAGGTAGGAGATAAAGCGGATGAGGTTATCCAGCCAGGAGTTTTTGAATATGGCGGATATGGTGCCCACCAGCACGCCCATAATCAGGATAAAGATGGCGCAGTAGAACACCAGCTCCAGGCTCTTGGGGAGGTACTGCTTGATGTCCTCGGCCACGTTGCGGTGGGTGAACAGGGACTCGCCGAAGTCGCCCTCGGTCACCACGCCCTTGAGCCAGTGGGCCCACTGCACCGGGAGGGACCGGTCGAAATAGAGCTCGCTGCGCTTTTGCGCGATGGTCTCCTCCGGCGTCATGGGCCCCATGGAGATCCGCACCGGGTCGCCGGGGATCAGGCGGATAAAGGAGAAGACCACGAAGGAGAGCACCAGCAGCAATACGATGGTATGCAGCAGTTTTTTGACGATGGCTAGGATAGTCTTTCGCATAGCGGCTCCTTACTCGTCAGGGCCAGAGACCTCCGTCTCTGGCCCTGACGCAAGTTCTTCTTGGGTGGTTTACTTCATCACATAGTCGGCATAGTAGAACCAGTACTCTTTGGCGGAATGGGGCGCCGGCCACTCGAAGGAGTTGGTGTTGTAGATGGGCTTGAGCACGGCGGCGCAGGTGTACACCGAGGGGACGACCTCCTCCACCAGGTACTTCTGCATCTCGCCGTACAGCTCCACGCGCTCGTCGTCGTCCACGGTGCCCAGGGCCTCGTTGAGCATGGCGTCAAAGGTCTCGTCCTGGAGCCACTCGTTCTGGTTCCAGTTGCCCAGCGTCCAGGAGGCGTACTTCAGCTCCAGGATGGAGCCGGCCTCGGGGTAGTTGGCGCTGCAGTAGGCGTTGGT
>CALWWS010000005.1 GCA_944385305.1 uncultured Oscillospiraceae bacterium
CAGAGCCGATAACCCGCAGGCCCTTTTGGGGCGCGGAATATCGGCTCTGCTGCTTTGTCCGGAGGTATAAGTATGTTGGTTTTTGCTTTCTGTTGCAATCCGAACTGCAGCTGTCCTATAGATGCTATCTTATGTGCAGCCCTCTTTTCGCCGTTAAAGCGCGGAGAAAAGGGGATGTTTTTGGGACAGGCAATTGACAGGGGCAAATCCTGCAACTATAATGAAAAAGCGCTTTGGCTTTTTCTGCCACTTTGGAGGACAGCGCGGCCGGCGGAACAGGGGGCGTGCCGGACGAACACAAGCCGGGAGAGCGGAGAAGCCTCAATAATGTGGAGGAGAGAAGTTATATGAGAAGAGTTGTTCCCCTGCTGCTGGCTGTTTGCCTGGCCCTCGGCCTGGCGCTTCCCTGCCAGGCCGCCGGGGCGGGAATGGCCAATTTCCAGAAAATCAGCACCTACAGCGGCCAGTTTGCCGACGTGCCCGAAACGCACTGGGGTCTGTCCGCGGTAAAGACCTGCTATGAGTACGGTTTGATGAAGGGCTCCAGCGATACCGCCTTTCTCCCCGGCGGAACCCTGACCCGGGCGGAAGCTGTGGTCATGGCCAGCCGGCTGCATGAGATCTATTCCGCCGGCCAGAGCACTCTGACCAATGGAAGCCCCTGGTATCAGCCCTATGTGGACTACGCCGTGGAGAACAAAATCCTGGACGCCGGCGCATTTGCCGACTATACTGCCCCCGCTACCCGGGGGGAAATGGCCCAGATTTTCTGCCGCGCCCTGCCGGAGAGCGAGCTGGAGTCTATCCGGAGCGTGCAGTCTGTCCGCGGCGTGCCCCAGGATCATCCCTACGCCGGGGCGATCTATGTGCTCTACGAGGCCGGCGTGCTCACCGGCAGCAATCAGTACGGCAGCTTTGCCCCGGACGATCCCATCACCCGGGTGGAGGCGGCCGCCATCCTCTCCCGCATGGCCCTGCCCCAGGAGAGAAAGGATACTGTGCTCATGCTGCCGCTGACCTGGCAGGACAGTATCCTGCGCTTCCTGACAATTGATATGCCCCAGGGCTCTCAGGCGCTGAGCAACACCTCGGTATACTATCAGGATGAGACGGGGGCATATAGTGTTGTAACGGTCAGTGTATTCCAGAACAATGTCTGTCCCGGCGGTAGCACCTATGACTGCGTTCCCACCGAGGAGGCGATGCTGGAGCAGGTGAACAGCACCCTGCTGTACCCCGCCCGGAACGCGGTGTGCGACGCCGTCTCCTATGGCGCTGTGGACGCCTACCGCACGGTGATGGACGTGGAGATGGACGGGAGCACGAACAAGCTGGGTGTGATTTTCTTTGCCAGGGGCGACTATCTCTTTGATATCTCCATCGAGAGCACGATGGAAGATCTGGAGCTGTTCCACCAGGTTATCAACGGCATTCGGGTGGACGGCAGCCAGGTGTCTTCCCTCTGGGATTCCCCGGCGGAGTGAGACAGGAAAAAGCAGGACACGACATAGTCGTGTCCTGCTTTTTGTATGCAGCCCCACCGGGCCGGGGCCTACTTGTTCAGGTCGGTGAGGATGATGCTCTGGTAGCGGGGGGAGGTCCGCTCCAGCTCATAGCACTCGCCCTGGGGAGTGGGATACTGCTCCAGGAAGGCGCGGATGCAGTCCATGTCCTCCTGGGAGAGCTCGAACTGGAGGGTGCGCAGGTTGGAGGCCACATGCCGGGAGTTGCGGGTGCCCACCATGACGGCGCCCACGCTCTTCTGGCGCAGGATGTACTGGGTGGCCACGTTGGCGATGGAGACCTGGTGCTTTTCGGCGATCTCCCGCAGCAGCGGCAGCAGGGCCTGCAGGCCGTCCCAGCCCAGGGAGTCCTCGATGATCTGCATGTACTTCACCTGGGAGCGGGTTTCCGGGGCGTCATATGTCTTTCCCATGTACCGCTCGTCCAAAAAGCCGCCGGCCAGCGTGCCGTAGCAGAAGGTGTAGATGCCGTGCTGGGCGCTGTACTCCAGCAGCGTGCGCTCGGGCCGCCGGTCGAACATGGAGTACTGGGCCTGGTTGGAGACCACCGGGACGCCGGCCTCCACCATCATCTTCAGGCGCTGCGTGTCCATGTTGCACATGCCGATGTTGCGGATTTTGCCCTTCTCCTGGAGGCGCATCAGGTCGAAAACCGTGTCCATCATGCCCGGAATGCTGAAATCCCACCAGTGGAACTGCACCAGATCCAGGGCCTCCCGGTGCATCCGCTTGAGGGATCGATCTACAATCCGCTCGGTATACGCCCGGTTGATAGTGGGCAGGATGGCCTTGTCCGGGACAAATTTGGTGTGGACCTGAATGTCCTCCTCCCGGTAGTTGCCGTCCCGCTTGAGCTCGCTGACAAACTCGCCGATGATCTCCTCCACGCCGGTATAAATATCCGCGCAGTCAAAGGTGGTGAACCCCTGGTCTACCAGCATGTGAAAGGCCCGGAGCGCGTCCTTGACGTCCAGCCGGCCCTGGAGGCAGTGCTCGGCGGAGAGCTGCCAGCAGCCGTTGATGATGCGGTTGAAGGTGTAGCCGTTCTGAAACTGATTTTTCTGCTGCATAAAAGATAACCTCCTTGGTTTGTCACATGCCGGCTGTGCTGGCACACAATGAATATCAGTGGGGTGCAGGCGCTCTTCCGCCGGGAATATGGGTTTACTCCGTCCCGCCTTCCAGCGGAACCACGGTACACGCCCCGTGGCTCTGCCGGCGCAGCTTGGTCCGCGTGATTTTGAACCGGGCGCCGCAGTTGGGGTCAGGGCAGGCGATATAGGCGTCGGTACTTATCCAGTCATTGGGGTCCCGAACCCGCTGCTTGGCCGGAAGAAGGGGGAGGATGGCCCCCAGGGCGTACATGGAAAAGGCGGTGTTCTCCGGAAAGACCAGATTCTCTCCCTCCACCAGGAAGTAGTCCCCTATATGGTGACTGCACACCATGGGCCGCTCCGTGGCGGTGACTTCCACCTTCAAGTCGTAAATTTCAAAGCTGTCGTCCATTTCTGCGCTCCTTTTCTGTAAAAAATAAAAAGCCTGTCCTTGGAAAATCTCCAAGGACAGGCTGAAAACCTGCGGTACCACCTTGCTTGACGCCAAATGCGCCCACCTCAACGGATGCCAACACATCCTGTGCCAGGTAACGGCGGCCCACCCGTCTCCGCTCACTCCACGGCTGCGCCGTGTTTCGCTTCGCCCTCTGAGGCCCACTCACAGCCGCCGCACTGCCCGGCTTCCACCATCCCGGACTCGCTGAAAGGCCGCCTTGCTGTGTATCTTCCTCGTCAACGGTTTCTCATTTGAAATTTGCATCAGTATAGCAAGCTTCAAGCCGCTTGTCAACAGAAATTTCCGCGGGCGTTTTGCTGGGGTTAGCCCTTGTTCTGGGCCTCCACCAGGCGCACGCCGCAGTACTGCTCCCGCAGCTTGGGCTTTTCAATCTTGCCCGTGGCGTTGCGGGGCACGGGGGCGAAAATGATCTTCCGGGGACGCTTGTACCGGGGCAGGGCGGTGCAGAAGCGGTTGATTTCCTCCTCCGTGCAGCTCTCCCCCTCCTTGACCTGGATGATGGCGGCGGCAATCTCGCCCAGACGGTGGTCGGGCAGGCCGATAACCGCCACGTCGTGCACCTTGGGGTGGGCGGCCAGGAAGGCCTCGATCTGAACGGGGTAGAGGTTCTCGCCCCCCGAGATGATCACGTCCTTCTTCCGATCCACCAGGAAGTAAAAGCCGTCGCTGTCCTGTCGGGCCATATCCCCGGTGTGGAGCCAGCCGTCCTTGAGTACCTCCTCGGTGGCCTTGGGGTCGTGGTAGTAGCCCACCATCACCCCGGCGCCCTTGACGCACAGCTCGCCCACCTGGCCCTGGGGGACAATCTGACCGTTCTCGTCCACAATCTTGACCTTCCAGCCGTGGCCGGGGATGCCGATAGCCCCCACCTTGTCCAGGTGATCCATCCCCAGGTGGACGCAGCCCGGGCCGGTGGACTCGGACAGGCCGTAGTTGGTGTCGTACTTGTGGTGGGGGAAGTAGCTCTTCCAGTGGCGGATCAGGCTGGGGGGCACGGGCTGTGCGCCGATGTGCATCAGCCGCCACTGATCCAGCCGGTAGTCCTCCAGGCGCAGATCGCCCCGATCCAGGGCGGCCAGGATATCCTGGGCCCAGGGCACCAGCAGCCAGACGATGGTGCACCCCTCCCGGGAGACCGCGTCCAGAATGGCGGAGGGGGAGTTGCCCTTGAGCAGCACCGCCCGGCTGCCGGTAAACAGGGAGCCAAACCAGTGCATCTTGGCCCCGGTGTGATAGAGGGGCGGGATGCACAGGAAAATGTCGTTGCGGGTGGTCTCGTGATGGATGGCCTCCATCCGGGCGGCCTGGAGCAGGGCGGTGTGGCGCAGCAGGATGGCCTTGGGGAAGCCGGTGGTGCCCGAGGAGTAATAGATGGCGGCCTCGTCCTCATCCTCAATGAGCACCTTGGGGGCCACGCTGGAGCAGTTGGCCGCCGCCCGGTGGTAGTCCTCGGCAAAGGAGGGGCAGGAGTCCCCCACAAAGAGGAGCAGCCGCTCCCGGCCCAGGTCGGCGGCGATGGACTCCACCCGGCCGATGAACTCCGTGCCGAAAAACAGCACGTCCACATCGGCCAGCTTGACGCAGTAGTCGATCTCCTCGGCGGTATAGCGGAAGTTGAGGGGCACAGCCACGGCACCCGTCTTGAGAATGCCGAAGTAGATGGGCAGCCACTCCAGACAGTTCATCAGCAGGATGGCCACCTTCTGCCCCTTGGAGATCCCCCGGCTGAGCAGCAGGTTGGCCACCCGGTTGGCCTTCTCGTCAAAGACCGACCAGGTGATCTCCCGCCGGTAGGGGGCGGCGGCGGTGGGCTGAATGAGCTCGTATTCCTTCCAGGTGACCCGCTGGGGCTCCTGAACCTCGGGGTTAATTTCCACCAGCGCAATCTCGTCGCCGTACAGCTTGCTGTTGCGCTCCAGTAAATCGGTAATAGGCATGGACATTCGATCCTTTCCGGCGGGGAGGCGGTCCCCAGGTACTTTATCAGTTTTAACCTTTAAACCACTAAAGTATCATAGCTGATTTTGCGGGGAATGTCAAGCCGCGTAAAAATCTTTCTTTTTATGGGTTTACTGTCACGCTTTAATGTGTTAACATGAAATGGAACGCACCAATTGTCCGAAAGGAGAGCAGTATGGCAAAGACGGAGCGCAAAGGGCGCAGCCTGGCGCTGTACGAGACCATCTTAAAGCTGAAGGACGCAGAGGAGTGCAGCCGTTTCTTTGAGGATCTGTGCACGCCGGTGGAGCTGCGGGCCATGGAGCAGCGCTTTGACGTGGCGGTCTATCTCCAGCAGGGCCTGGTCTATCTGGACATCCTGGAGAAGACGGGGGCCAGCAGCGCCACCATCAGCCGGGTGCGCCGCTCCATGCTGGACAACGGAGCCGGCGGCGTGATGCGGGAGGTCATCCTGCGCACCGGATTGGACAAGCAAACGGGCGAGACCCAGAGGGATAAGGAGTAGAAAAGCCATGAAGCAATTAATATTGGGCAACGCGGCTGTTGCCCGCGGGCTGTACGAGGCGGGGTGCTGCGTCATTTCCAGCTACCCCGGCACGCCCAGCACGGAGATTACCGAGGAGGCCGCCAAGTACGACGCAATCTACTGTGAGTGGGCCCCCAACGAGAAGGTGGCCATGGAGGTGGCCTTCGGCGCGTGCCTGGCGGGCAAGCGGGCCTTCTGTGCCATGAAGCACGTGGGGCTCAATGTGGCCGCCGACCCGCTGTTCACCATGTCCTACACCGGCGTCAACGCCGGGCTGGTCATCTGCGTGGCGGACGACGCGGGGATGCACTCCTCTCAGAACGAGCAGGACTCCCGCAACCACGCCGCCGCGGCCAAGGTGCCCATGCTGGAGCCCGCCGACTCGGCGGAGGCCCTGGCCTTCACCAAGCTGGCCTTTGAGCTCTCCGAGGAGTTTGACACCCCGGTGCTGCTCAAGATGTGCACCCGGGTGTCCCACTCCCAGTCCCTGGTGGAGCTGGGAGAGCGGGTGGAGCAGGCCCGCCGGGAGTATGTGAAGGACATCGCCAAGTATGTGATGATGCCGGGCAACGCCATCCGCCGTCACCCGGTGGTGGAGCAGCGCACCGCCGCGCTGACCAAGTGGGCGGAGAGCGCCCCGGTCAACCGGGTGGAGAAGGGGGACGGCAAGCTGGGGATCATCACCGCCTCCACCTCCTACCAGTATGTGAAGGAGGTCTTTGGAGAGAAGGCCTCCATCCTCAAGCTGGGCATGGCCAACCCCCTGCCTGTGGAGCTCATCCGCGGCTTTGCCGCCGGGGTGGAGCGCCTGGTGGTGGTGGAGGAGCTGGACCCCGTCATTGAAAACCACTGCCGCGCTCTGGGCCTGGAGGTGTCCGGCAAGGAGCTGCTGCCTGTCTGCGGGGAGTTCTCCCAGAACCTGGTGGCCGCCAGCCTGGGCGGCGAGGTACATACCGGCCGGGCTCTGGATGTGGCCATTCCACCCCGGCCTCCCGTCATGTGCGCCGGCTGTCCCCACCGGGGCCTGTTCTATACCCTGAGCAAGAACAAGTGCACCGTGCTGGGGGATATCGGCTGCTACACCCTGGGCGCGGTGGCCCCCCTGTCCGCCATGGATATGACCCTGTGCATGGGCGCCTCCATCAGCGCCCTGCACGGCTTCAACAAGGCCCTGGGGGCCGAGGGCGAGGGGAAGACGGTGGCGGTCATCGGCGACTCCACCTTCATGCACTCCGGCATGACCGGCCTGGCGGATATCGCCTACAACCAGTCCAACTCCACGGTGATCATCCTGGACAACTCCATCACCGGCATGACCGGCCACCAGCAGAATCCCACCACGGGCTACAACATCAAGGGGGAGCCGGCGGGCAAGATCGACCTGGAGGCCCTGTGCCGCGCCATGGGCTTTAACCGGGTGCGGGTGGTGGACCCCTACGACCTGGCCGCCTGCGACAAGGCGGTAAAGGAGGAGCTGGCGGCGGCCGAGCCGTCGGTCATTATCTCCCGCCGGCCCTGCGCCCTGCTCAAATACGTCAAGCACGCGCCCCCCCTGCGGGTGGATACGGACAAGTGCAGAGGCTGCAAGGCCTGCATGAAGATTGCCTGTCCTGCCATCTCCATGCGGGAGGGCAAGGCCCACGTGGACGCCACCCAGTGCGTGGGCTGCGGCGTGTGTGAGCAGCTGTGCGCCTTCGGCGCCTTTGAGAGCGCCGGGAAGGAGGGCTGAGAGATGCAGACCAAGAATGTAATGATTGTGGGCGTTGGGGGCCAGGGCTCTCTGCTGGCCAGTAAGCTGCTGGGCCGCCTGCTGGTAAGTCAGGGCTACGATGTAAAAGTGTCCGAGGTACACGGCATGTCCCAGCGGGGAGGCAGCGTTGTGACCTACGTGCGCTACGGGGATCAGGTGGCCTCTCCGGTGATTGACAAGGGGGAGGCGGACTTCATCGTCTCCTTTGAGCTGCTGGAGGCCGCCCGGTGGCTACCCTATCTGAAGCCGGATGGACAGATTGTCACCAGCACCCAGCAGATTGACCCCATGCCGGTGATTATGGGGGCCGCCGCCTACCCGGAGAACCTGGTGGAGAAAATGCGTGCCACCGGGGCCAAGGTGGACGCCATGGACTGCCTGGCCCTGGCTGAGCAGGCGGGCTCCTCCAAGGCGGTAAACCTGGTGCTCATGGGCCGGCTGTCCCACTACTTCGACATGCCGGAGGAGGCCTGGCAGCAGGCTATGGAGTCCGTGGTGCCCCCCAAGTTTCTGGAGCTGAACAAGCGGGCCTTTGCCCTGGGTAAAAACGCGTAACCCATCAATCAATGCTGGAAGAAGGAAAGAGGTTTTGAACCCCATGGAACGTTATTATCAGCCTGAAATTGAGTGTGCCTCCCGGGAGCAGATTAAGGCCTGGCAGGATGAGCGCCTGGTGGAGCAGGTCAAGCATGTGTGGGAGAATGTGCCCTACTACCGCAAAAAGATGGAGGCCAAGGGCCTGACTCCCGCGGATATCAAGTCCAGCGACGACCTCTACAAGCTGCCCTTTCTCTCCAAGGCCGACCTGCGGGAGGCCTATCCCTACGGCCTGGTGGGTATGCCTTTAAAGGACTGCGTGCGCATCCAGTCCACCTCTGGCACCACCGGCAAGCGGGTGGTGGCCTTCTACACCCAGGCCGATCTGGACCTGTGGGAGGACTGCTGCGCCCGGGCCATTATGGCTGCCGGCGGCACCAACGAGGATGTGTGCCAGGTCTCCTACGGCTACGGCCTGTTCACCGGCGGCCCCGGCCTCAACGGAGGCAGCCACAAGGTGGGCTGCCTCACCATCCCCACCTCTTCGGGCAACACCGAGCGGCAGATTATGTTTATCCGGGACCTGAACGCCACCATCCTGTGCTGCACGCCCTCCTACGCCGCCTACATCGGCGAGACCATGAAGGAGATGGGACTTACCCCCGACGAGATTCCCCTCAAGGCCGGTATCTTCGGCGCCGAGGCCTGGAGTGAGGAGATGCGCCAGGATATCCAGAATACCCTGGGCATCAAGGCTTACGACATCTACGGCCTGACCGAGCTGTCCGGGCCGGGGGTGTCCTTCGAGTGCTCCGCCCAGAGCGGTATGCACATCAACGAGGATCACTTCATCGCCGAGATTATCAACCCGGAGACCGGGGAGGTGCTCCCCGAGGGCA
>CALWWS010000006.1 GCA_944385305.1 uncultured Oscillospiraceae bacterium
CCGCGGCCTTCTTCAAAATCTCCAGCCCGCCGTTGGGCATGGAGAAGGGGTTGTGGCAGAACTCCAGCTGGCCGGACTCCTCCCCGATCTCATACATGGGGAAGTCCACAATCCAGCAGAACTCGTAGCGCTCCTTGTCCATGTGATTGGGGCAGAAGGCGCCCAGCTTGGCGCGCAGCACGCCGGCGGTCTTCTGGGCGGTGAGCAGCTTGCCGGCGGTGAGGCCCACAAAGCAGCCCTTCTCCAGGCCCAGGGTCTCCACCACCTGCTCCTTGATGGGCTGGACAAACTTGGAAATACCGCCCACAATCTCCCCGTTCTCGTCATAGCGGAACCAGTAGGCCTTCTCCCCGGCCTGCACCTCCACATCGGCGCACAGCTTGTCGATCTGTTTGCGGGTGCCCTCAAAGCCGGTGACCACCACGGCCTTCACCGTGTTCCCCTCAAAGGGTCCGAAGCCGCAGTGGTCAAGCAGGGCGGTGGCGTCGGTCACCGTCAGGTCAATGCGCAGATCCGGCTTGTCCGAGCCGTAGGTCTCCATGGCCTCCAGGTAGGGGATGCGCTTGAAGGGGGCGGAGGAGGCCACGTTGTAGGCGCCGTACTTGGCAAAAATGGGGGGGAGCACCTGCTCCAGCACGGCGAACACGTCATCCTGGCCGGCAAAGGCCATCTCCATGTCCAGCTGGTAGAACTCACCGGGGGAGCGGTCGCCCCGGGCGTCCTCGTCCCGGAAGCAGGGGGCGATCTGAAAGTACTTGTCAAAGCCCGAGGCCATCAGCAGCTGCTTGAACTGCTGGGGAGCCTGAGGCAGGGCGTAGAATTTCCCGGGATGCTTCCGGCTGGGTACCAGGTAGTCCCGGGCCCCCTCGGGGGAGGAGGCGGTGAGGATGGGAGTGGTGATCTCCAAAAAGCCCTGCTCCCCCATGGCCTGGCGCAGGGCGGAGACCACGTTGCAGCGCAGCACGATGTTCTTTTTGACCTCCGGATTGCGCAGATCCAGGTAGCGGTGCTTCAGGCGAAGGGCCTCGTCCGCCTCCTGGCTGCGGTTGACCTGGAAGGGCAGCTCGTTGTGGCGGCAGCGGCCCAGCACCTCCAGGGTCTGGGGCACCACCTCGATGTCGCCGGTGGGCAGCTTGGGGTTTTTGGAGTCCCGCTCCCGCACCACGCCCTTCACCGCCACGGCGGACTCCTTGTTGAGCTGCTTGAAGGCGGCCATCATCTCCTCGGTCTCAATCACCACCTGGGTGACCCCGTAGAAGTCCCGCAGCACCGCAAAGCCCAGGCTGCCGCCCACCTCACGCAGGTTCTCCAGAAAGCCGGCCAGCTTCACCTTCTGGCCCACATGCTCCATCCGCAGCTCCCCGCAGGTGTGGGTGCGGTAGGCGGTTTTCACTGTGTTTCCCATCTTGTTCCACTCCATCTTGTTATTATTCTAAAGAAAATTACGAAACGAAATCAATTTTCCCCGCTCAGCAGCCCCTCCAGCAGGGCGTGGGAGTAGGGCTGGTCGATGGGGAGGGTGACTCCCAGGTTCTCCAGGGCCAGAGCGCCGCCGTCGGGCCCGCAGAAGTACACATCCAGGGACTCCGGGTTTTTCGGGGCAAAGAGGCGCTGGACGGAATACTGCACGCTGTCCAGCAGGGTGAAGGCCAGCTGAGAGGCGTCGTAGACGTGAAAGGCCTCTGCCTGAGGCTCCGGGGGGCCTACAAACAGGGCGCTGGTGCCCGCCCAGGAGATGGTCACACCGTCCTTGCCCACGTTAATTTCCGCCACGTCCAGGTTCCAGCCGGTGAGGCAGTTCATCTCGGTGAGCAGGTGCACCACCAGGGCGGCGGTCTCCTCCGCCGGGTCCAGATTGCTGTAGGTGGGGTAGGAGGTAAAATCCCCTGCCTGGCCCATATAGAGGGTGTACTCCCGGCTCTGGCTGGGCTGGGCCACGACGCCGCCCAGATCCAGATAGCGGCTGTAAAACACCTGCACGTCAAAGTTCTTGTAGAGCTGGGTGCCCTGATCCCGGGTGACGCCGAAGTAGTCCAGGGCGCCGTTTTTTACATAGTCCAGGAAGGTCTCCCCTCCGCCCAGGGTGTTGAACCAATTGAACTCTTCTCCGTTCTCTGCGCAGGCGATCTCCAGGGTGTCAATGCGCCCCATCACATAGGGCAGGTACTCCGCCGCGGTGACGGTCTTTCCCGCCGCCGCAAAGAGCACGTCGGAGGGCTTCAGATAGGCGGCGGTAAAGAGTGTGTAGTCGGCGGGGGTAAAGGACTGGCGCAGGTCGGCGCGGGCCACCCGGGCCACCATGGCGGCGCACTCCGCCCGGGTGAGGGATTTGTCGGGGGCGAAGGTACCCCAGTCGTCCACGCCGGTGAGGATGCCCGCGTTATAAAAGCGCAGTACGTCCTTGTCCTGGCTGTCGGGCAGGGCGGTAATCTGATTGATGGGGGAGAGCATCTCCTGGGGTACCACGGCGGCGAGCATAGTGACAAACTCCTGCCGGGTGGCCTGCTTGGCCCCGTCGGGGACGGTAACTCCCAGCCCCTCCAGATAGTTCACATAAGAGGTGTACCAGGGCAGGGTGGAATCTATGAGGAGAATGGGCTCTCCGGTAATGGCCTCGTTCATCCGGGCGGCGATGGCGGCCACCTCCCCCACGGTGAGCACCTGGTTGGGGGAGAAGCCGGAGCCGGTGCCGGTCATCAGGCCCACCTCATAGCAGGTCTGGGCGGCGTCGGCGTACCAGGCGGTGTCGGCTACGTCGGCGTAGCCCGGGTAGGTGTTTTTCTGGGGGAAGGCCTCCTCCGGGGTGAGCGCGGCGGCGGACCCCACCAGCAGGGCGGCGGTTACAAGCAGGGCGGCGAGCTTTTTCAAAGCAGATTCCTCCTTTTCCGGTTTGGCTGCTCTTTGGACGGCGAAAGGGGGAGAAAGGTTCCTCCCTTTACGCCTCCTCAGGCTCCCGGATGGGGGCGGCCTGCCCCTGGCCGGAGAGCCAGGCGGAGATCAGCTCCACCCCGGCGGCGGGGGACAGAGTCTGCTGCTGGCCGGTGATCAGGTTCTTCACCGTCACCTGGCCCTGGGCAACCTCGTCCTCCCCCAGGAAGGCGGCGAAGGGAATGGCCAGCTTGTCCGCGTAGGAGAGCTTCTGTTTAAACTTCTTCTGCTCACAGTGGAGCTGGGCCCGGACGCCCGCCTGGCGCAGGGCAGTGGCAAAGGAGATGGCGGGGGAGAGATCCTCCGTCATGGGCAGAATGAGCACATCCGCCGGGGCGGTGTTCAGAGCGTCGTTCAGATAGCCCTGATCCTCCAAAACGAAGAAGAGACGGGTGAGGCCGATGGAAATTCCCACGCCGGGGAGTTGTTTATCGGTATAATATTCCGCTAAGTTATCATATCGGCCGCCGGAGCAGATGGAACCGATCTCCGGGTGGTCCAGCATCACCGTCTCATAGACTGTACCGGTATAGTAGTCCAGGCCCCGGGCAATGGTGAGATCCACCATGAAGTGGTCGGCGGGCACGCCGAAGGCGGCCAGATACTTCACCACGGTGGACAGCTCCTCCACCCCCTGGTCAAAGAGGGGATTGCGGCCCTGGAAGGGGGCCAGGGCGGCCATGGGGTCGGCGGCGGAGAGCAGGTCCAGCAGGGTGCGGGTGGTGTCGGCGGGCACGGCGAAGTCATCCCGCAGGATGGCGGTCACCTTCTCGGGGCCGATCTTCTCCAGCTTGTCGATGGTGCGCATTACATCCCCCGCGCGTTCCTCCAGGCCCAGCAGGGCGAACAGGCCGTTGAGCACCTTGCGGTTGTTGATGCGGATTTTAAACCGCTTCAGGCCCAGGTCGGTAAAGGTGCGGTAGATGATGGCGGGGATCTCCGCCTCGTTGATGATGTCCAGCTTGCCGTCCCCGATGACGTCGATGTCCGCCTGGTAGAACTCCCGGAAGCGGCCCCGCTGGGCCCGCTCCCCCCGGTAGACCTTGCCGATCTGGAAGCGGCGGAAGGGGAAGGAGAGCTCATTGTGGTGCAGGGCCACGTACTTGGCCAGGGGCACGGTGAGGTCAAAGCGCAGGGACAGGTCGGTGTCCCCCTTGGTAAAGCGGTAGATCTGCTTTTCCGTCTCCCCGCCGCCCTTGGCCAGCAGCACCTCGCTGGCCTCGATGAGGGGGGTGTCCAGGGGGGTAAAGCCATACAGGGAGTAGGACTTGCGCAGGATCTCCACCATCCGGTCAAACTGCACCTGCCTGGCGGGCAGTAATTCCATAAAGCCGGAGAGGGTGCGTGGTTTCATCTGTGCCATGACGACGCTCCTTTTGCAGAAAGATTGGGCTGCTGCCCGCCCGCGCAAGGGCTTTGCGCAGCAGACAGAAAAAACAGCGCTCCCGTCCCGGTCACGGGACGAAAGCGCCGGCTTTCGTGGTACCACCCATGTTCAGCGGCAAAAGCCGCCCTCAAACTCCTGTTACGGGGAGTGGGCCGTGGACGTCTCCGTCCCCGCTGGTAGGGCTGTCTTCCCCCGCTCCTTGCCGTGGGGCGCTTCCAGCCAATGGCGCCCCTCTCTGTCCGGCGGTGCTGCGGGCTACTCATGCCCCGTCACTGCGGTAGTATGCCCCAAGATAGTATCCCAAATCCGCCCTTTTGTCAAGCGGTGAAGGGCTTTGTCTTGGGATTGATGATATCCCGCCAGTCCAGGTCGCCCCGGGCCAGGCCGTGGATGAGCATCTCCGCCGTGGCCACGTTGGTGGCAACGGGGATGTTGTACTGGTCGCACAGGCGGGTAATGTAGTTGAGATCCGCGTCCAGGTCGTTGGACTGGGGATCGGAGAAAAAGAGAACCATGTCAATCTCGTTGTAGGCGATGCGGGCGCCGATCTGCTGGCTGCCCCCGTGGGCGTGGGAGAGAAACAGGCTCACCGGCAGGCCGGTGGCCTCCTGCACCAGCCGCCCCGTGGTACTGGTGGCGCAGATGGTGTGCTTGGAGAGAATGCCGCAGTAGGCGATGCAGAACTGCACCATCAGCTCCTTCTTCCGGTCATGGCTCATCAGGGCGATATTCATAGGCAAAATCCTCTCCTATCTCGAAATCCAACACATACAACACAAGGGGGGTCAGCGCAGCTTCATCAGGGGCACCTTCTGACCCGTCAGGCGCTTGGCAATGTTCAGGTAGGCCACGGCAGCCCCCTTCCGGGCAAAGAGGATCAGGGGCTGGGCGCTGTTGGCGGCCAGCATTACCTGGGGATCCTCGGGCACAATGCCCAGCAGGGGAAGCCCGGCGGTATCCATGGCGTCGTCAATGGTGGTGTGCAGCCGGCGCATCAGCTTGGGCTGTACCCGGTTGACTACCAGGTGGATGCGGGGCAGAGTGGTGCGCAGCACGGACACGGTGCGCTGGGCGTCCCGCAGGGCGGAGGCGTCTGTGGTGGACACCACGATGGCCCGGTCGGCCCCGCAGGCGGCCAGCTGAAAGCCGGGACCCAGCCCGGCGGGGGAGTCCATTAAAATGTAGTCGTAATCCTGCCGGGCGCGGCGCAGCAGCGCCCGCATCTCCTCCGGGTCCACCGCCCGGACAGGCGGCTTTACCGGGGCGGTGAGCAGGCAGAGATCGGCAATGACAGGGTGGGGGACGGCCGCCCGCTCCAGGGAGCAGCGGCCCTCCAGAACGTCGGTAAAGTCCATCAGCGCCCGGTCGGACAGGCCCAGGGACAAGTCCAGATTGCGCAGTCCCACGTCCATGTCAATGCACAGCACCCGGTTGCCCAGGGCGGCCAGACAGGAGGCCACACCGCCGGTGAGGGAGGTCTTTCCCGTGCCTCCTTTCCCCGATGTGACCACAATTGCGGTTGCCATAGCGTTCCTCCAGTCCCTCATAGGATATCATGTTTTTCCAGGCAAAGCAACTGCTATTGTGCAAGGTGGCTGAAAAAATATATTTAGAGAGGCGCTTTCTGTATCTTTGCCCAACGGCGGGGGTAGCCCTTGGGGGTGGGGCCCAGCTTCTCCATGGGTACCACCCGGTGGGTTACGCCGGCCCCTGGAATGGCGTAGTCATAGCTGGGGAGCAGGCGGCCCCCCAGCAGGGCGATGCCCCGGGCGGCCTGGTCGGTCTCCGGGCCGCTGTCCACACTCTTCATGGCCAGAAAGCGCCCGCCCGGCTTTACATAGGGCAGGCACAGCTCGCACAGCAGGTTCAGAGGGGCTACAGCCCGGGAGACGGCCAGGTCAAAGCTGTCCCGCCAGCCCTGTTCCAGGGCCTGCTCCTCCGCCCGGGCGTGGATGCACCGGACGTTGGTCACCTCCAGCGCAGCGCACACCTGCTCCAGCCAGTGGATACGCTTGCCCAGGCTGTCCAGCAGGGCGACCTGGAGGGTGGGAACCAGAATGGCCAGAGGCAGGCCGGGGAAGCCCGCGCCGGTACCCACGTCGATGAGCTGTTTCCCCTCAAACTCCGCCGCACCCAGCAGGGCGGCGCTGTCCAGAAAGTGGAGATCCGCCACCTGGTCGGGCTGGGTGATGGCGGTGAGGTTCATCACCTGGTTTTGCTCCAACAGCAGCCGGCCGTACTCGGCGAGCTTGTCCGCCGCCCCGGGGGGCGGCGCAATGCCCAGGGCCTCCAGGCCCTTTGCTATCCGATCCCTCATGCCTGTCCCCCCCATCCGGCAGCCAGTCCGGCTAGACCGTCTACCAGTCCGATGACGCACACCACAGCGCAGGCCGCGGCCAGAACAACCATGCCCGCCCGTTTGGCGGCGCTCCCGCCCCGGCGCAGCTCAACCAGGGCGATGATCAAAAGACCAATCGCCCCGGGGCATACCATCAGCGGGGCAATACCGCTCAAGTAGGCGCCGCCATGGAAAAAGGGGTAGACGTTGAGGAATACGAACAGCACCATATAGATCACCGCCACCCAGGCGATGATCCGCTTTACCGGCCCGGCGGGCTGGTAGGAGGGCTTCTCCTCGAAATTGGAATTATTGGTGGAATCAGACATTGCGCTGCTCCTTCATCAGGTCGCGGATTTCGGTGAGCAGCAGCACCTCCTGGCTGGGGGAGGGGGAGGGGCGGGCTGCTCCTGCTTTTTCCGGTGGAAGCTGTTGAGCACCTTGACGATGAGGAAGATGACAACAGCCATCAGGAAGAAGTTGATCACGGCGTTGAGAAAGCTGCCCAGCATCAGCGCCCCGCCGCCGGGGAGCTGGACGGCCATGGCGGCCAGGGCCTCGCTGTCCCCGGCAAAGATGCCCAGGATGGGGTTAATAATGTCCCCCACCAGGGAGTTGACGATTCCCTGGAAGGCGCCGCCGATGATGACGCCCACGGCCAGGTCCATCACATTGCCCCGGGCCACAAATTTGCGGAACTCGGCCACCAGACCGCCGGATTTCTCTTTGATTGACATAATGGGTCTCCTTTGCTCGGATTGGATTTATCCCTTGGGCACCAGCAGGGCCTTTCCGCCCATGTAGGGCTGGAGCACCTTGGGGATCTTCACGCTGCCGTCGGCCTGGAGGTTGTTCTCCAGCAGGGCGATGAGCATGCGGGGCGGCGCCACACAGGTGTTGTTCAGGGTGTGGGGCAGGTAGGTCTTGCCGTCGCTCCCCTTCGCCCGGATCTTCAGGCGGCGGGCCTGGGCGTCGCCCAGGTTGGAGCAGGAGCATACCTCAAAATACTTCTGCTGCCGGGGGCTCCAGGCCTCAATGTCGCAGGACTTTACCTTCAGGTCGGCCAGGTCGCCGGAGCAGCACTCCAGCTGGCGCACCGGAATGTCGAAGTTGCGGAAGAGCTCCACGGAGTAGCGCCACATCTTCTCATACCAGTCCATGGACTCCTCGGGCTTGCAGACCACAATCATCTCCTGCTTTTCAAACTGGTGGATGCGGTAGACCCCCCGCTCCTCAATGCCGTGGGAGCCCTTTTCCTTGCGGAAGCAGGGGGAGTAGGAGGTGAGAGTCTGGGGCAGCTTGTCCTCAGGGAGAATCTGATCGATAAAGCGGCCGATCATGGAGTGCTCGCTGGTGCCGATGAGGTAGAGGTCCTCTCCCTCGATCTTATACATCATAGACTCCATGTCCGCAAAGGACATGACCCCCTCTACCACATTGCCGTGAATCATAAAGGGAGGAATGCAGTAGGTAAAGCCCTTGTCGATCATGAAATCCCGGCCGTAGGCCAGTACCGCCTCGTGAAGCCGGGCAATATCCCCCAGCAGGTAATAGAAGCCGGAGCCGGACACCCGGCCGGCGGCATCCATGTCGATGCCGTCCAGGGACTCCATGATCTGGGTGTGGTAGGGGATCTCAAAGTCGGGCACCACCGGCTCGCCAAACCGCTCCACCTCCACATTGGCCGAGTCGTCGGGGCCGATGGGCACAGAGGGGTCGATGATCTGGGGAATGACCATCATGATCTGGCGGATCTCTCCGGCCAGCTTGTCCTCCAGCTCCTCCAGCTGGGCCAGACGCTGGGCGTTGGCCACCACCTTGGCCTTGGCGGCCTCGGCCTCCTCCAGCTTGGAGGGGTCCTTCTTGGCCTGTCCCATGAGCATACCCACCTGCTTGGAGAGGGTGTTGCGCTGGGAGCGCAGCTCCTGGGCCTCGGACATGGTTTTGCGGTTCTCGGCGTCCAGCTCCAGCACCTTGTCCACCAGGGGGAGCTTCTCCTCCTGGAACTTCTTGCGGATATTCTCTTTCACCAGCTCGGGGTTCTCCCGGAGGAATCTGATATCAATCATAAAAAACTCTCCTCAAATCAGTTTGGACTGTTTCACGTGAAACAGATTAGTACAGCGCGTCGTAGATCTCCTGGTAGCGGTCGGCGGGGGAGAAGCGGTCGTTGTCCGTGGTGCTCTCGGTGGGGAGATACTCCTTGAGGGCGCTGCCTGCGGAGACGTCCTCCATCTCCTCAATGAGCTGCCGGCACAGGGTGTAGCGGCCCCGGACATAGGCCTCGTCAATCTGCCAGAACAGATCCATTGCCCGGATCAGATGCTCCTGCCAATCGCTGAGGTTTTCCACAGTGGTCCAGGCTCCGTCCAGCTCTCTCTGAGTTTGCTCCAGCTCTTCCTCCAGGTCGTCCACCTGGGCCTGGAGGGCGTCCCGCTCTGTGATTAGGTTCTCCAGAGACTGGTAAGCGGACACGGAGGTCTGCTTCAGGTCGTCCATGGCGTCGGTGTTGGCCCGCTGCTGCATAAAGTAGGAGAGAAGAAGCAGAAGGAAGGCCACTGCAAAGAGGATGGCCAGATAGCCCACCACCGATACCTTTTTTCGGGGTTTGGCGTGCTCCGCCTCGTGCTGGAGGGAGTGCTTGTCCTGCTCGCTGTTCATGACAGACCCTCCTCCTTTCCGGAGCGGGTCATCCGGCCCAGATAGTCCAGCAGGGCGGTGAGATCCTCATCGTTATAGACCTCCAGCTCCACCTTGCCCCGCCGGGCCCCCATGGAGATGGTAACCTTCCGGCCCAGATGGGCGGAGAGCTCCTTGGCCGCCGCCTCCCGGTAGATCTGAAGGGGATCCTCTTTGGCAGGCCTGTCCTCAGTGATCTCCTGGGCCTCCTTGGCCAGGCGCTTGGCCAGCGCCTCGGTCTGGCGCACGGAGAGCTCCTCGGCAATGACCTTCTGGGCCAGCTTCTTTTGCAGCTCCCCAGTGGGGGCGGCCAGAATGGCCCGGGCGTGACCGGCGGAGAGCTTGCCTTCCTCCAGCAGCAGGTGCACCGCGTCGGGGAGGGCCAGCAACCGCAGGGCGTTGGCCACCGCCGGGCGGGACTTGCCCACCTGACGGGCCACCTCCTCCTGGGTGAGGCCGTACTCCTCCATGAGCACCTTAAAGCCGTTGGCCTCTTCAATGGGGTTGAGATCCTC
>CALWWS010000007.1 GCA_944385305.1 uncultured Oscillospiraceae bacterium
TCTTCTTCTCGCTGAAGGTGGGGTAGACCACCGCCGTGTCCAGCACCTTGCCCGTGCCGTCCACCACCGCCACCTTGCAGCCGTTGCGGTAGCCCGGGTCCAGACCCATGGTGACAAAGCCCTTCACTGGGGGCTGCATGAGCAGGGGCCTGAGGTTGAGGGCAAACATTTTGATGGCCCGCTCGTCGGCCTGCTGGGTGAGGGGGGCGCGGATCTGCCGCTCCAGGGAGGGCTTCAAAAGCCGCTCCCAGGCGTCGTCCGCCGCGCTGCGCACAAACTCCATGGCCGCCCGGCCGGGCACCACTGCCCGGCGCACCGCCACCAGGGCGGCCTCCCCGTCCAGCTCCACCGAGGCCTTGAGCACGCCCTCCCGCTCCCCCCGGTTGACGGCCAGCACCTGGTGGCCCTGCACCTTGTTCACCGGGGCGCGGAAGTCGTAGTAGAGCCGGTAGACGCTGTCCGCCGGCTCCTTCTCCGCCGCCCGGGAGACCAGGAAGCCCCGGCGCAGATACAGCTCCCGCAGAGTCTTGCGCACCCCCGCGTCGTCCGAGACGGCCTCGGCGATGATGTCCGAGGCCCCCGCCAGGGCGGCCTGGACGCTGTCCACCCCCTTCTCCCCGTCCACGAAGGGGGCGGCCGCCTCCTCCGGGTTCACGGCGGGGCCGTGGGCAAAGAGAAGCTCCGCCAGGGGCTCCAGCCCCTTCTCCCGGGCCATGGTGGCCCGGGTGCGCCGCTTGGGCCGGTAGGGCAGGTAGAGATCCTCCACCTCCGCCAGGGTGGCGGCGGCGTCGATGGCGGCGGCGAGCTCCGCCGTCAGCTTGCCCTGGCCCTCAATGGCGGCCTTTACCTCGCCCCGGCGCTTGTCCAGGCCCCGCAGGTACTGGAGCCGGTCGGCCAGGGTGCGCAGGGCGGTGTCGTCCATGCCGCCGTGGAGCTCCTTGCGGTAGCGGGCGATGAAGGGGATGGTGTTGCCCTGGTCGATGAGCTCCACCACGCTGCCCACAAATTCCGCCCGGGCGTTCAGCTCCCGGGCCAGCTGCTGTACAATGGCGTCCATGCCCATACTCCTTTGTGTTACCGATGTTGCTTTATTTTACGCCATCGGGCGGGGGAAGTCCAGAACAACCGTTGCGCCGGAGAGGGAAAGCAGGTAAAATGGGGGTACAGACGAGAAGAAAGGGAGGGCTTTGCCCATGACTTTGGAGGAGATCAACGCCCGCCTGGCCGAGCTGCTCTCCCGCCGGGCCCGGCGGGCCAAGCTGGAGGCCCAGAAAAAGGACCTGTACGCCCAGCGGGAGGAGCGGGCGGAAAAGGAGCGGCAGACCGCCCGGATTCTGGCCAAGGAGCAGGCCGACGTGGACAAGCTGGAGGGGAAGAGCCTGCGGGGGTTCTTCCTGGAGCTGAAGGGGGAGAAGGAGGAGCGGCTGGCCCAGGAGCGGCGGGAGGCCCTGGCCGCCCGGCTCCAGCACGACCAGGCGGTGGCCGATCTGGAATATCTGGACAAAAAAATACTGGAAGTAGTGGGGGAGCTGGACGGCCTCCGGGAGGACGAGGGGGAGATTGAGCGGCTCTACCGGGAGAAGGAGAAGCTGCTGGTGTCCATGGGGGGCGAGACCGCCCGCCGCCTCACCCAGCTGGAGGAGGAGCTGGCCCGGGTGGACGCCCAGCTGCGGGAGGTGGACGAGGCCGCCTGGGCGGGCCGCCAGGCCAGGGACGCCCTGGAGAATGTGCTCGCCAGCCTGGACAGCGCCCGCAGCCTGGGCGCCTGGGACATGCTGGGGGGCGGCCTTATGGTCACCGCCATGAAGCACGGCCGCATTGACGAAGCCCGGGACGGAATTTCCTGGGCCCAGCGGGCACTGGCCGACTTCCGCGCCGAGCTGGCCGACGTGGAGATCCTCGACTGCCCCCAGGTGGAGATCGGCTCCTTCGCCACCTTCGCCGACTACTTCTTCGACGGGCTGCTGGTTGACTGGATGGTGCAGTCGGGCATCCGCCAGGCCCAGGACAACACCGGCTATGCCCTGGCCCGGGTGGAGGAGATTCTGGGCCGCCTGGCGGCCACCCGCAGCGGCCTGGAGGGGAAGCGGACGGGCCTGGAGGGGGAGCGGCAGGAGCTTGTGTGCAGACTGTAACCGGGGAGAAGTGGACAAAGGCGCCCCCGGTGTGGTAGAGTGTAGGCAGGAAGGGCGGGGGAGCGGCCCCCGCGGAAAAAACAGCTAAGGAGGGAATTTCTGTGAGACGAAGGATTGGAGCGCTGCTGGCCGCCGCGCTGGTGCTGGGCTGCCTGTCCCCCGCCCTGGCGGCGGAGCCGGAGAGTGCCCAGGCGGCCACCGATTTTGACCAGCTGGGCCCCTGGGGCGCGTGGAGCCAGGAGCAGATCGCCCAGGCGGAGAGCTGGGACGAGGAGCGGTGGGTGCAGTACTGGGCGGAGTACGACGCCTGGGCCTGGAGCTTCTACGACCAGTACTACATGGACTACGACGCCTGGAGCATGGACTACTATGAGGACAGCCTGGACTACGACTGGGAGGACTACCTGGCCCAGGAGAAGCAGGAGCTGGGCATGCCCTACCCGGAGGGGATCAACCTCTCCCTCAACGGGGAATACCTCACCCTGGGCGGGGCCCAGCCCCTGGCGGTGGCGGGGCGGGTGATGGTGCCCGCCCGTGCCTTCCTGGAGGCGCTGGGCGCCCAGGTGGACTACCAGAGCGGCGTGGTGAGCGCGTCCTTTGAAAACGGGGACAGCCTCACCTTCCGCCTGGACAGCACTCAGCTGGAGTATGTCCGGGGCGGGCAGATTGACAGCGTGGAGATGGACGTGACCCCCTACGTGCAGGGCGGCTCCACCTACATCCCCGCCCGCTTCGCCGCCCAGGCGGTGGGGCTGGACGTGTACTGGGACGACACCTACGAGGCGGTGCACCTCACCGACTGGCAGGCCCTGGCCGACGAGATTGACAGCCGCTTTACCTATCTCAACGAGCTGCTGGCCGCTTCCGCCGCCACAGTTGACCCGGACAAGACCTACGCCACCAGCGGCAATTTCACCCTGAAGGGTACCCTCTACGGGGAGGAGAAGGACACCACCGCCCAGCTGGATCTGGCGGTGAGCGGCCTGTCCCGGGGGAGCACCGCCAGCGTGGACATGACCGCCAGGCTGAACCTGGGCGGGCTGCGCCAGTCCATCGAGGCCCTGGTGGGCGCGGAGGGCATGGAGCTGCTGGACGCCTTCAACGGCAGCAAGGCCAGCCTGATTGTGGACGGGGAGAGCGGCGCTCTCTACGCCAAGGGCAGCGCCGTGGAGCTGCTCTCCGGCGGGGCCGTTCCCCAGGACGCCTGGCTGGGCACCGTGCTGCCCATGACCATCCCCAGGCAGATCACCAGCATGGGCGAGCTGATGGCCATGACCGGGCAGAGCAATTCCTACTACCGCCAGAGCCCCTGGGAGGGCACCATGAACGGCGTGACACTGGTGCAGCTGCTGCTGGGGGACGACAACTTTACCGTGCGCACCAGCGGCCAGACCACCACCTATACCCTGGAGCTGGATATGCTCTCCCTGGCCAAGCAGGCCCTGGCGCTGGGGGTGCTGGACGACTTCACCCTCACCGATCTCCTCACCGGCACCCAGAGCATCCCCACCGTGGAGGCCTCCTTCACCGCCGCAGTGAAGGACGGAAAGCTGGACAGCTTCCGGGGCGCGGGCAGCGTGGAGATGGAGGGGGCCTTCCCCTTCACCATGAACTTTGAGATGGAGGGCAACGCCATGGACGCCACCGCCTCCTTCGCCTTCAAGGGGGCCTACGTGGGCAAGGTGGAGATGACCTCCTGGAGCACCGCGGCGGAGAGCAGCCGCACCGTGCCCGCCGCCCCGCCCGAGGGCGCGGAGATTATCTGGCAGTAAAGTGATATGACAAAGGGCCGCCCGGCACCATCACGGTACCGGGCGGCCCTGTGCTGTATGGGCTTATTTTCCGCTGGGCGGGGTGA
>CALWWS010000008.1 GCA_944385305.1 uncultured Oscillospiraceae bacterium
TCCAGCTGCTCCTCCAGCTCAGCTGTCTGTTGTTCCAGCTCCTGGACCTGCGCACGCAGGGTCTCGTTGTCCTCTATGAGCTGCTCGATGGAGTCAAAGGCGGTCATGGAGTCAGAGAGCTGGTCCAGTGCTTGGCGGTTGTTGCGCTGCTGCATAAAAAAGGCCAGCAGCAGCAAAATGAAGGCGGCGGCAAAGAGAATGGCCAGGTAAGTCAGGGCGGAGCGGCGCCCATGGGTCTTGGCACGGTCCGCCTGCCGCTGCAAGTTTTCTTTTTCCACGCTTACTTGCCTCCATCCAGGCCCTTGAGCTTGTCTAACAGGGTCTCCAGGTCATCAGGGTCGTAGTACTCCAGCTCGATCTTCCCTTTTTTGCGTCCGGCGTGGATGGAGACCTTGCGGCCCAGCCGCTGGGACAGATCCTGTTCCAGGGCCTCCACGTAAATGCGCTGGCCGTCGTCCCCTTTCGGTTTCGGGGCTTTTTTGGGGGCAGTGAGCTGCTTGACCAAGGCCTCGGTCTGGCGCACGCTGAGCTCCTGGGTAACCACCCGCTGGGCCGCCTGCTCCTGGAGGGCTGCGGTGGGCAGGGCCAGCAGGGCGCGGGCGTGGCCCGCGGACAGATCACCGTCCACCACCAGCTCCCGCAGCATGGCGGGCAGGGCAGTCAGGCGCAGGGCGTTGGCAATGGCCGGCCGGGACTTGCCCATGCGCTGGGCGATCTCCTCCTGGGTCAGGCCGTACTCCTCTTTCAAGGCCCGGTAGCCGTCAGCCTCCTCCATGGGGTTCAGGTCCTCACGCTGGAGGTTTTCTATGAGCCCCAGCTCCATCACCTTGCGGTCGTCCGCTTCAATGATGATAGCGGGCACCTGGCTCAGCCCCGCCAGCTTGGCTGCCCGCCACCGCCGCTCACCGGCGATGATCTGGTAGTAGCCGGAGGAGAGCCGGCGCACCGTGAGGGGCTGCAGGATGCCGTGCTGCCGGATAGAGTCGGCCAGGTCACTGAGGGCCTCCGGGTCAAAGGCCTTGCGGGGCTGGTTAAGCCCGGGTTCCACCTGGGAGATGGGGAGGGTGACCGACCCGTCCTCCTGGCTCTGCAGGGAAATGTCCCCCAGCAAAGCCCCCAGGCCCTTGCCCAGGCCGCGTTCTGATGCCATGTCAAATGTCATCCCTTTCTGGTGAAATATGGGCGGGAAACGTGTCCACGAGAGATTCAGGCAGTGGCCGGATTGTGTTCCAGCACCTCGTCCGCCAGCGCCTTGTAGGCCGATGCGCCCCGGGACCAGGCATCATAGGCCAGGACAGGCTTACCGTGGCTGGGGGCCTCGGACACACGCACGTTCCGGGGGATCACGCTGGCGTACACCTTGCCGGGGAAGTGGCGCTTGACCTCCTCGGCCACCTGCATGGATAGGTTGGTGCGTCCGTCGTACATGGTGAGCACCACCCCCTCCAGGTCGATGGCCGGGTTGAGGGAGCGCTTGACGATGCGTACGGTGGAGAGCAGATCGCTCAGCCCCTCCAGGGCGGAGTACTCGCACTGTACCGGCACCAGCAGAGTGTCGGCGGCACACAGGGCGTTAAGAGTGAGCAGCTCCAGGGAGGGAGGGCAGTCGATGAGGATGAAGTCATAGTCCTCCCGCAGGGGGGCAAGGGCATCCTTCAGGCGATACTCCCGGCGCTCCAGGGCAATGAGTTCCACCGTGGCCCCCGCCAGGGCTTTGTTGGCGGGCAGAACGTCGCACCAGGGCGTGCTGGTCACGCCCTTTTTGGCCTGGGCGCCGTCGATCAGCACCTCGTAGATGGAAGGGGAGACAGCAGCTTTATCCACGCCCAGGCCGGAGGTGGCGTTGCCCTGGGGATCGAAGTCGCATACCAGCACCCGCCGTCCCGCTGCCGCCAGGGCGGCGGCCAGGTTCACGCAGGTGGTGGTCTTTCCCACACCGCCCTTTTGATTGACAATGGCAATGGTTTTGGCCATGAAGGTACCTGCCTTTCTCTCTGTCTGGGACAGGGAATTTCCTGAATTCACAGGTAACTTCTATTATAGACGCAGACCAGGGGCTTTTCAACTCTTTTCCTCGGGAAAAAGAGAAAAAGCCGGATTGTTCCACGTGAAACAATCCGGCCTGCTGGGACTCATACCCGCTTGGGGATCTTGATGGTGAGCAGAATGGCATCGCCAGTATCCTCCCGGCCCAGCTGGGCATCCACCCCTGCCGTTTTCGTCATGGACAGGCCCCGCTCCACGGTGTTTAGAAATAGCCGCTCATCTTTAAGGATAAAGGTGGGCTTGCGCCGAACAGGCTTGTCCCTCAGGGCAAGCTGCTGCTCCACATAGGCCTCTGTTTTCGCTACCGTAAGGCCGTGCTCCACCACATGACGGGCGGCCCGCTCCCGGGACTGGGGATCGGGCAGGCGCAGCAGGGCTCGGGCGTGGCGCTCGGTAAACCCGTTGTCCCGGAGCATCTGGAGCACCTGGGGCTCCAGATGGAGCAGCCGCAGCTTGTTGGCCACCGCCGACTGGCTTTTACCGATGCGCTGTGCCACCTCCTCCTGGGACAGGTGGAAGGTACGTACCAGCCGGCTCAGGGCCAGCGCCTCCTCTACAAAATCCAGATCCCGGCGCTGCAGGTTTTCCACCAGAGCCAGCAGGGAGGAATGCTCCTCATCGGTGTCCATCACAATGCAGGGGACGAACTGCAGTCCGGCCAGTTTGGCCGCCCGCAGGCGGCGTTCCCCGGCGATGAGTTCCCACCCCTGCTGGGCAGGACGCACCGTGAGGGGCTGAAGCACCCCCAGCTGGGCGATGCTATCCGCCAGTTCCTGCAGCCCTTCCGGGGAAAAACTGCGGCGGGGCTGATTGGGATTGGGAGAGATTTCCCCAATAGGCAGGGCGAGGATCTTACCCACCTCGTTGGTCTCCCGTCTGCGTAGCAAAAGCATAAAAAGACCCC
>CALWWS010000009.1 GCA_944385305.1 uncultured Oscillospiraceae bacterium
ATGGACAAAGAGGCCTTCATCCCCACATAGATCTCATCCTCGTAGGCGTAGCTGAAATACTGGGTAAGGGTCATCTTGCTGTCGTCCACCAGCTGGGCCAGCACTGTGCCGCTCATCACATCGTCCCCCTCTTCCACAGACAGCTCCACAATCCGCCCGGAGAAGGGCGCGGTAACGGTGAGATTGGCCAGGGTCTCCAGCAGCTCATCCCGCTGCTGCTGGTTGGTGTCTAGCTCGTCCTCCAGCACGGCAATGGAGTCCTGGTACTCCTCAATCTGGTCGTCCAGCTCGGAGTCATCCTGCGCATAGAGCAGATCCCCCACCTCCACCGTGTCGCCGGCGGCTACATAGACCGCCTCAATTTCCGAGGTGGAGGCAGTGGTCACCGTAACGCTGTCCGCCGGGAGGGTGGTGCCCGTCCCCTCAATGGTGGTGGCCAGCGACCCGTAGGCGGTGGTTTCGGTCAGAGCAATCTGTTCCTCTTCGTCAAAAAACAGCGCCTTTACCCCCCAGGCGGCGGCCGCAGCCACCGCCAGCACCACTACAATAAGAATGACACGTTTGGCACTCCGCTTTTTCCTGGGCCGCGCAGGCGCGGAGGATGGTTCGCCCTGGGGCTGACCGTGCTTGACTCCCGGTAAAATCAGCTGCATATCTGGGACCTCTCCTTCTGCAATCTTTACCGGCAGAGTATAATCTTGCAAGCTGAAATTACCCTGAAGTGGGACAAGGGGAATTGTTAACACTCTGTAAACCCTTTTTTGTTCCAAATTGTGTAGGATATTTTCAGACAAATTTCAGGATCCTCCGGTATCCTTAAAAAAATTCCAATCATAAAAGGAGCGAAATGCATGCGGGTTCTGATTGTGGAGGATGAGCGCCGCCTGGCGGAGGCCCTGGGTCAGATCATGGAGGAGCAGCGCTACCAGGCCGACCTGGTCTACGACGGGGCGGACGGACTGGACTACGCCCTGAGCGGTCAGTACGACGTGATTGTTTTGGATGTGATGCTGCCCAAGCTGGACGGGCTGGAGGTGGTGCACCGGCTGCGCTGCGCCCATGTATCCACGCCGGTGCTTATGCTCACCGCCCGGGACGAGATTGACGACAAGATCAGCGGGCTGGACCACGGGGCGGACGACTACATGACCAAGCCCTTCGACTCCGGCGAACTGCTGGCCCGGGTGCGGGCCCTCACCCGCCGCCAGGGGGAGGTGCAGGGCGAGGAGCTGTGCGTGGACGACCTCACCCTGAGTCTCACCACCCGTGCCCTCACCTGCCGTGAAAAGTCGGTCCGCCTGGGCTTTAAGGAATTTGCGGTGCTGCGCCTGCTGATGTCCTCTCCCAAGGCGGTCATCCCCAAAGAGGAAATCATTTCCCGGGTGTGGGGTCTGGAGTCTGACGCGGAGGACAACAATGTGGAGGTCTACATCTCTTTCCTGCGGAAAAAGCTCTCCTTCCTGGGCAGCCGGGTGTCCATCGGCACAGTAAGAAAGGTGGGCTACCACCTGGAGGTGCCCGCGCCATGATCCGCAGGCTGCGCCGACAGTTCATTATCACAAACCTGGTGCTGGTGGGGCTTGTGCTGGCGGTGGTGTTTGGCATTCTGGTGGTCACCAATGTGCAGCGCCTGGCCGACCAGAGCCAGATCAACATGCGGGCGGCACTGAACTGGGAGGACGGGGAAATCCCGCCCCGGTTTGAGTTTAAGCCCCCCGCCCGGGATCGGGACGACCGCCAGCGGGATGACTCTTTTTCCATCGTGCCCGTCTTTGTGGTCACCATAGAAGATGGCGCCGTCATCTCAGTGAACGACGGCGGACAGGTGGAGGTATCTTCGGAGACCGCCCAGCAGGCCGCGCAGCAGGCGCTGGAGTCCGGCAACCAGGGCGGCATTCTCCGGGATCTGGGCCTGCGCTTCCTCATGCAGACCAACGAGGACGGCACAGTGCGTATTGCCTTTGCCGACCGCACCTGGGAGCTCTCCTCCATCCGTACCCTGGTGCTCTCCTGCCTGCTGGTGGGTGGACTTGCCATGGTGGGCTTCTTCTTTATTAGCCTGCTCCTCTCTGCCCTGGCTCTGCGCCCGGCGGAGCGGGCCTGGCAGCAGCAGCGCCAATTTGTGGCCGACGCCTCTCACGAGCTGAAAACTCCTCTCACCGTGATTCTGGCCAACACCGGCATTGTACTCTCCCATCGCTCAGACCCGGTGGAGGCCCAGTCCAAGTGGCTGGAGTACACCCAGGAGGAGGCTGTTCGGATGAAAAAGCTGGTGGAAGACCTGCTCTTCCTGGCCAAGAGCGACGACGCCCGCACCCCCCTCAACCCACGCAGTATCTCCATGAGCGATCTGACCACTGCCTGTCTGCTTCTCTTTGAATCGGTGGCCTTTGAGGCAAACGTACAGCTGCACAGCAGCATTGCCCCTGACCTTACCCTCACCGGGGACGAGGGACAGCTGCGCCGGCTGGTGATGATTCTGCTGGACAACGGAGTAAAGTATGCCGGGGCGGATGGCACAGTCACTCTCACCCTCTCCCGCCAGCAGGACAAAATCCGCCTGTCGGTGCACAACACCGGCGAGCCCATTCCCGCCCAGCACATTCCCCACCTGTTTGAGCGCTTCTACCGCTCGGACAGCTCCCGGGTACGCAGCCAGGGAGGCTACGGCTTGGGCCTGGCCATTGCCAAGAGCATTGTGGAAACCCACCGCGGCAAAATTTTTGTTACCAGCACCGCCCAGGCGGGCACAGAGTTCACCGTCCTGCTCCCCCGAAAGTTCTCCTGATTGGAGAGGCGCTCCCGTTCTTTCCACAGAAAAAGGGACACGGCCAGAGGCCGTGTCCCTTTCGCTATGGGAAAATTCCAAATGAGAAAAGAGTAAAATAAATTAATAGTTGGTGGCACGCAGCTCAAAATAGGCCTGGGGATGGGCGCACACCGGGCACATCTGGGGAGCCTGCTTGCCCACATGGATGTGGCCGCAGTTGCGGCACTTCCACATATACTCCTCGCCCCGCTGGAAGACAACGCCCTCCTCCAGGTTCTTCAGCAGAGTCAGGTAGCGCTCCTCGTGCTCCTTCTCAATCTTGGCCACCCCCTCAAAGAGGAAGGCCAGCCGCTCAAAGCCCTCCTCCCGGGCAGTCTCGGCCATCTCCTTGTACATCTCGGTCCACTCGTAGTTCTCCCCCTCGGCGGCGTGCTTCAGGTTCTCCTTGGTGTCCCCGATGCCATTGAGCTCCTTAAACCAGATCTTGGCGTGCTCCTTCTCGTTGTCCGCGGTCTCCTGGAAGAGGGCGGCAATCTGCTCATAGCCCTCTTTCTTGGCCTTGCTGGCAAAATAGGTGTACTTGTTGCGGGCCTGGGACTCCCCGGCAAAGGCGGCCAGCAGATTGGCCTCGGTCTTGCTACCCTTCAGTTCCATAGCAATGCAGCTCCTTTACTTTTATTTTATGGTGAATAAATTATGTGTCATCTACGCTTACTTTAGCACATTCCCCCGGGAAAATCAATGGAGCTTTCGGCAGGCAGTACACACCCCGTGGAAAATCACCTCATGGCCGGATACCTGGTGCCCGCTGGCCTGGGCGGCTGCATCGTCCAATCCGCTGTCATAGGGCAGGGGCAGGTCGTATACCGCGCCGCACCCGGCGCACCGGAAGTGGGGATGGGGCATAGTGTTGGCGTCATACCGCTCCACCGGAAAGGCCATGCGGGTAATCAGTCCCTCCTCCGCCAGGAGATTTAAATTGCGGTAGACTGTACCCAGACTGAGATTGGGGTTTTCCGGCTTGAGCCATTGATAGACCATCTCCGCCGTGGGGTGCCGGTCTGTCCCCTTTAATGTCTCAAAAATGAGCTCTCTCTGCCTGGAATAGCGTTTGCCGCTCATAGATTGCCTCCTTTTAAATATCAGTAATTGTTACTGTTATTATAACAGAGACATCCAAGAAATGCAATCCTTTTTTCCGGGGACACAAGAATTTTCCGCGGGTAGCGGCAGACAGAGCAGACATACTAGAACCGGATGGAATCCATACGAATTTTGGCGTGACAGCAGGAGGATGCACAATGAAACGAATGATTCCTTTACTGGCCCTTGTGCTGGCCTTCGCCCTGACGGCGACGGGGTGCAGCAAGGACAAGGCGCCCCAGGTAACCCCTGATTCCACGCCCGTTCCCTCTGCAACCACTCCGCAGACCACACCGGAGGATGAGGACGGCGCGGGCGGCACCATTCCGGGCGGCGATGTAAACGACGCCCAGGAGGCCTCTCCCTCCCCCAGTGATGCGGCCCGGGACATTGCTCAGGGCGCGGAGGACATCGCCCGGGACGTTACCGACGGCGTCAAGGACACCGCCAGAGACGTGAAAAACGGCGTGGAGGATGCCGCCCGGGACGCGGGTGAAGCCGCCCGGGATATGGCCAATGACGTAAAAAACACCATGCGCTAAAAAAGTGTGCCGCAGAATTGCTCTGCGGCACACTTTTTTCTAAATAATATCCGATGGGGCAGGTATCACTGGGGATGGATGGTGTAGTTGGGGGCCTCTTTGGTGATATAGATATCATGGGGGTGGATCTCCCGCAGGCCAGCGGAGGTAATCTGCATAAACTGGGCCTTGTTCTGCAGCTCGTCAATGGTGCCGCAGCCGGTGTAGCCCATACCGGCCCGCAGGCCGCCCATAAGCTGGTAAACCGTCTCGCCGGTAAGTCCCTTGTAGGGCACACGGCCCTCCACTCCTTCGGGCACCAGCTTTTTGTTGTTCTCCTGGAAGTAGCGGTCCTTGGAGCCCTTGCCCATGGCGCCCAGGGAGCCCATGCCCCGGTAGACCTTGAACTGACGGCCCTGGTAGACCTCGGTCTCGCCGGGAGACTCCTCGCACCCGGCCAGCAGGGAGCCCAGCATCACCACGCTGGCCCCGGCGGCAATGGCCTTGGCGATGTCGCCCGAGTATTTGATGCCGCCGTCGGCAATGATGGGCACGTCGTACTCGGCGGCCACACAGGCGGCGTCATAGATGGCGGTAATCTGGGGTACGCCGATACCGGCCACCACACGGGTGGTACAGATGGAGCCGGGGCCGATGCCGATCTTCACGCAGTCGGCGCCCGCCTCAATGAGGGCCCGGGTGCCCTCCGCGGTGGCCACGTTGCCCGCAATGAGCTGTACATCGGGATAGAGGGCCTTGATGCGGCGCACGCACTCAAGAATGTTGTGGGAGTGCCCGTGGGCGGAATCCAGAGCCAGCACGTCGGCCCCAGCCTCCACCAGGGCGGCCACACGATCCAGCACGTCGGCGGTGACGCCGATGGCGGCACCCACCAGCAGGCGGCCCTTCTCGTCACGGGCGGAGTTGGGATAGACCTCCGCCTTCTCGATATCCTTGATGGTGATCAGGCCCTTGAGGTGGAACTCGTCGTCCACGATGGGCAGCTTCTCCACCTTGTGGCGGCGGAGGATCTCCTTTGCCTCGGCCAGGGTGGTACCCTCCTTGGCCGTCACCAGATTCTCCTTGGTCATCACATTGTCCACCAGCTGGGTCATGTCGGTCTCAAACTTCATGTCCCGGTTGGTGATGATGCCGATGAGCTTGCCGTCCTTGCAGATGGGCACGCCGGAGATCTTATACTTGGCACACAGCTCGTCGGCCTCGGCCAGGGTGTGGCCGGGGGCCAGCCAGAAGGGGTTGGTGATAACCCCGTTCTCCGAGCGCTTTACCATGTCCACCTGCTCGGCCTGGGCGCCGATGGACATGTTCTTATGGATGATGCCGATGCCGCCCTCCCGGGCGATGGCGATGGCCATGCGGTACTCGGTAACGGTATCCATGGCGGCGCTCATCAGGGGGATGTTAAGGGTAAGGCGCTTGGTAAGCCGGGTGTGCAGGTCAATGTCCGCGGGGAGAACGTCGCTCGCCGCCGGGATCAGCAGCACATCGTCAAAGGTAAGGCCCTGCTTGGTAAACTTCTGGCTGACATCGGTGTTGACCATAGTGCATCTCCTATCTCTATTTTCCATGGGATAAATTTTTCCTATTTTACGCTAGCTTTTCCCCGCTGTCAAGGGGCGATTTTATCCAGGGTGAGCACGCCGTCAAATCGGGTGGTTCCGCCCCCGTCCACCCCGTGGACAAACAGGGTTCCATCCGCCCTGCCGGTATACAGGCTGACCTCTTCCCCCGCCCGGCACTCCCGCTGATAGCCCACCTGGAAGGAGGAGACAAAGCAGTCCTGCACCAGCTGCTCCATCTCCAGGGCGTCGCAGATATAGTCGGCATATTTTACATTGTTCACATGGCCGTTGGAGTCGGTGTCGCTGTAATAAAACCGTCTCACACCGGCCAAGACCATCTTCTCCGGGACGCGCACCTTGCCCAGCAGCCTGTCCTTACGCAGGCTGCCGCCGTCAGTGCCGGCAAATTCCTCAATGCGGGACATGCGGATGAGCCTGCGGGTATCCACGTCGGCCAGCACCCAGATGGATACCGCCTCTCCTACGCTCCGGCCATCCACCTCCAGATCGAAGTCCCGGTAGCAGGAGACGCCCTTGTCCCCCCGGTGCCAGGTGCGCACCGTCACCCGCTCTCCCCAGCCCAGGGGCCGGTTCAGCCGGTACCACATGCGGGCCACCATCCAGATGGCGTTGTACTTCTCCAGCATCTCCCTGCGGGCCACGCCCAGCTCCGCCCCCGCCATGGTGGCGGCCTCCTGAAGTATGGACAGAATTCCAGAGGGACGGCACTGGTTGCAAAGGCCGGTGTCCCGGGCGTCTACCAGGTAGGTACCTTCGTAACAGACGTCCAATGTTCTCTCACTCCTTCCCCCGGATGAGCAGCTTTGTCTTGCAGCAGATATCGTCTATATCACTGGCGGTGGCGGCGGGAATACGCATGGCGGCGCCGCACTGGGCGCAGAAGAGATCCACCGAGCTGTAATTGACCTGCAGCTTCCACTGGTGGGAGCCGCAGGTACAGGAAATACCATCCCGCTGCGCAATCTCCTTAATCTCGGAGAGCACCTCGTGCATCACGATCTCGTCCAGAAAGGTACCTTGGGCTCCCGCCTCGGCCTCCACCTTGTCCATGGCCTCTTCCAGACGGCGCATGGCGGAAAAGACGGCCTCTTCCTCCCCCACATAACAGCAGTCCAGCCCGGAGGCGGCGCAGGAAAAGGCCAGTACCTTCTCGTGGAGAAAGGCCCTGGCCGAGCACGCGACAGTGTGATCCCGTCCGCAGAACAGGCAGGGCACCGTCATACGCACCCGGTCCCCCCACATCTCCACATGAAGGGAGGACTCACCGCAGGGGCAGGGCAAACTGCTGGCCGACGCGGCCAGCTGAAACACGCTGCGCTCTATCACCACCGGTTTGCGGCAGACCGGGCAGATATAGGCAAGGGTGCGGCTTGCTTTTTCTACCATTTCATTCCCCTCATTTTGAAAAACTCACGGGCCGCAAAAACAGCACCGGCAGGTTCACTCCCCGCTTCTCCCGGGGAAATTCCGCTTTATAAAATATTATACCGCAAAGTGCGCAGTTTGACCAGCACATCCCCCGCCAAAAACGGTGGGGATATTTTCCCCGCTTTTGTCTAAACTAAAGGGGATTTGAGACAGGGGGCAGAGCAATGGATATCAATCAGAAGAAACTGGGCAGACAGACAGTGGCCTTTGCCTGCCCTCCCTCCATCGTGGGCCACGCCAACGTGGTGGGGAAAAAGGAGGGGGAGGGTCCCCTGGCCGGGCATTTCGACCACATTGCTCAAGATGATTCCTTTGGGGAAAAGAGCTGGGAGAAGGCGGAGAGCGCCATGCAGCGCCTGGCCCTTTCCGCAGCCCTGAACAAGGCGGGGCGGAATACCGGGGGGCTGGATTATCTCTTCGGCGGGGATCTGCTCAACCAGTGTATCGGCTCCAGCTTTGCCGTGCGAGGGCAGGACGTCCCTTTTCTCGGGCTGTATGGCGCCTGCTCCACCATGGCTGAGGGACTGTGCCTGGCCGCCATGGTGTTGGACGGCGGTTTCGGGCAGTGGGCGGCCGCCCTCACCTCCTCCCACTTCTGCTCAGCGGAGCGGCAGTACCGGGCTCCCCTGGAGTACGGCGGCCAGCGCACGCCCACCGCCCAGTGGACGGTGACAGGGTCGGGCTGCGCCGTTCTGGCACGGGAGGGAAACGGCCCCTATATTACCCATGCCACTGTGGGAAAAATTGTAGACATGGGGATTAAGGACGCCAACAACATGGGCTGCGCCATGGCCCCCGCCGCCTGCGCCACCATCCAGGCTCACTTCGCGGACACAGGCCGCAGGCCCTCCGATTACGATCTCATTCTCACCGGCGATCTGGGACAGTTTGGCTGGGAAATTTTAAAGGACCTGCTCCGGCGGGACGGCGTTCAGGCGGACAACCTCTATGACTGCGGCACCCTTATCTATGATTTGAAGCGGCAGGACGTGCACTGCGGCGGCTCCGGCTGCGGCTGCTCGGCGGTGGTGCTCACCGGTTATCTTCTCAACGGCATGCGTGCCGGGAAATGGAAGCATATCCTCTTCTGCGGCACCGGCGCCCTGCTCTCCCCCACCTCCACCCAGCAGGGGGAGAGCATTCCGGGTATCTGCCACGCGGTAGCCATTTCTACAAAGCAGGGAGGACTGTAAATGGAAGTTGCTTTACCCTATATCAAGGCCTTTCTCTGCGGGGGCCTGCTGTGTCTGATCGGACAGATTCTCATCGACAAGACCTCCCTCACCCCAGCCAAAATCCTGGTCAGCTATGTGGTGGCCGGCGTGGTGCTGGGGGGACTTGGGATCTACCGCCACCTGGTGGAATGGGGCGGCGCGGGGGCCACCGTGCCTCTGACCGGCTTCGGGTACCTGCTGGCCCGGGGTGTAGCCGAGGCTGTAAAGGAAGACGGCCTGCTTGGTGTTCTCACCGGCGGACTTACCGCCGCGGCGGGCGGCATTGCCGCCGCCATGGTTTTCGGCTATCTGGCGGCCCTGCTCTTCCGCTCCAGGCCAAAGTCCTGAACTGTGCGGCGGGGAGAAACCGGACAGGTTTCCCCCGCCGCTTCTTGCCTTTTCCCCTGAAATATCCTATAATGGTGCTTATTCTATGGGGAGAGGAGCCCTTGTATGGCCGCTGCACCTGCCAAGCCCTTTTTAAAGTGGGCTGGGGGAAAGACCCACCTGCTGGACAGCCTGCGCACAGTCTACCCCGCCGGACTGGGGGATACTATCTGCAAATACGCTGAACCCTTTGTGGGGGGCGGCGCAGTGCTTTTTGACCTGCTGGCCGCCTACCGGATGAAGCAGGTGTATATTGGCGACAGCAGCCCCCAGCTCATCAACGCCTATCTGGCCGTGCGGGACCATGTGGAGGAGCTGGTGGAGCGTCTCTCCCCCATGGAGGAGATTTTCCACCTGCTGGACAGCCAGGCGCGGCGGGCCTACTACAACGCCCAGCGCACCCGCTTCAACCGCCGCATGGCCGCCGGACACCCCCTGGGGGTGGAGGACGCCGCCCTGCTCATTTTTCTCAACCGCACCTGCTTCAACGGGCTCTACCGGGTCAACCGCCGGGGGCTGTTCAACGTGCCCATGGGGGCCTACCGCAATCCCATGATCTGCGATGGAGACAACCTGCGCGCCTGCTCCGCCCTGCTGCAGGGGGTGGAGATCGTCTGTGGGGACTACCAGGCCTGCGCTCCCTTTGTGGACGAGCACACCTTTGTGTACTTCGACCCCCCTTACCGGCCTCTCTCCCCCACCTCCAGCTTCACCGCCTACACCAGCCAGAGCTTTAATGACGGCGACCAGGAGGCGCTGGCCCGCTTTGCCAGGGAGCTGGCCGGGCGGGGCGCCCTGGTGGCCCTGAGCAACTCAGACCCCCGCAGCGTCTGCCCGGAGGACGATTTTCTCGAGCGGATCTATGACGGGTTTACCATCAAGCGGGTGCAGGCCGCCCGGATGATCAACAGCAAGGCCGCCGCCCGGGGGGCGGTGAGCGAGCTGCTTATCACCAGCTATCCGGCGCCGGGAGGTGCCGGGCAGTGACCAGACGGAGAATCCTCACCCTGGCCTGCACCCCGGTGGTTCCCCTGCTGATTCTCCTGCTGCGCCCCATGCAGCTGGATCTGCGGCAGAGCGCCGTGCTGGCATTGCTGATCCTGGTGATCCTGTGGTGGGTCACCGCCGCGGTGCCCCGCACTGCGGCCTCCCTGGTGCTCATCGGCGGTTTTCTTCTCCTCTCCGGCGCACCGCTGACGGCGGTATTTGCCTTCCCCCTGTCGGAAAATTTCTTCATGATCGTCTTTGCCTTTCTCTTCTCCCAGGGGATTGCAAACAGCGGCCTGGCCCATAAGCTGCTTGGGCCTGTGCTGTGCCGGGTGTGTACCACCCCTCTGCGCCTTATAGGGGCCATGATCCTCTCGGCCCTGGTGATGATTTTTGTCATTCCACAGCCCTTTTCCCGGGTCATCGTTCTGGCCGGGCTGTTTGGCGGCTTCTTTGACCAGGCCGGCTTCGGCGAGTCCCTCAAGCGCACCCTGTTCACCGGGCTGTTCACCTGCTGCATCCTGGTCAACTGCGCCCTGCCCCGGGGAGACATCATCCTCAACGGCTTCCTCCCCGGTCTGAGCGGCCAGACCATCCCGGACGGCACCTGGATTACTTACATGCTGCTCCCCACCGCTCTCTACCTGCTGGTCAGCCTGGTGCTCTTCCGGCTGGTCTTCCGCAGAGAGCTGGCGGATTACCGCCCCGCCCCCAGGCCCCAGTCCCCCGGCCCCATGAGCAGGCGGGAGAAAAACTGGCTGCTTCTCATCGCCGCCATTGTGATCTTCTGGGCCCTGGAGGGGCTCCACGGGGTAAGCGGCACGTTGATTGTCATCGTGGGTACAGCGATAATGTTTCCCGCCGGGCTGCTGCGCCTGCGGGATTTTAAATCGGTGAATGTGGGACTGCTCATTTTTCTCACCGCCGCCTTCTCCATCGGCGGGGTGCTGACCTCCTGCGGTGTGGCCGACCGGCTCTTCGCCCTGTTTGTCCCCCTCC
>CALWWS010000010.1 GCA_944385305.1 uncultured Oscillospiraceae bacterium
CGGACTGGCCCAGGGCGGGCAGGGTCTTGTGGGCCGAGGTCACCACCACGTCGGCGGCGGCCAGCTCCCGGTTTCCCAGGAAAGGGAGATGAGCCCCGTGGGCGGCGTCCACCACCAGCCGGGCCCCGTACCGGTGGGCCGTCTCCGCCAGGGCTGGAATATCTGATAATATTCCGTAATAAGTCGGAGATGTAATACAAATTGTTTTGATATCCGGGCGCTTTTTCAGCTGATCTTCCACCTGACCGGGGGTAATGGGCCCGGCCACGGCGTCCTCCTCCAGCCAGGGCCGCTCCAGGTACAGGGGGCGGAGATCCAGCAGGGCGGCGGCGTGGAAGGCGGCGCGGGGGCTGGCCCGATCCAGGAGCAGGGGTGCGCCGGGGGGACAGGTGAGGGTGAGGGCGGCCTGGAGGCCTTGGGTGGCTCCCCCGGTGAGAAAGAGGCAGCAGGGCATGGAAAAGACCCGGGCCCACAGCTGCTCCGCCGCCTCAATGGGCCCTCCGCCGGCAAAGAGGTCCCCGGTGGGAGGCAGCTCGGTGAAATCCAGCAGGGACGCGGCGGAGAGCTCCTCCACGGGCAGGGGCTTTCCCTTGTGGCCCGGCATGTGCATGCGCAGGGGGCTTTGCCCCGCCAGGCGGCGCAGGGCGTCGAGAAGGGGGGTATCCGGCATGGGGCGCTCATCTCCTGAAAAGCGGGCGGGCTGCCGCCCGCCCGCTTTGTATTTTTGCCTTGTGAAAACGGATGCGGCTATGCCGCGAGGAGGGAAACTTTGGGGGTGCTACTCCTCGTCCAGCTTGAGCACGGCCATAAAAGCCTCGGTGGGAATCTGAACAGTACCCAGGCTCCGCATCTTTTTCTTGCCCTCTTTCTGCTTCTCCAGCAGCTTCTTCTTTCGGGTGATGTCGCCGCCGTAGCACTTGGCCAGAACGTCCTTGCGCATGGCCTTCACCGTCTCCCGGGCAATGATCTTGCCGCCGATGGCGGCCTGCACCGGCACCTCAAAGAGCTGACGGGGGATATTCTCCTTGAGCTTTTCACACAGCCGCCGGGCCCGGGGATAGGCCTTGTCCTTGTGGGCGATGAAGCTCAAAGCGTCTACCTGGTCACCGTTGAGCAGCATATCCACCTTCACCAGCTCGCTGGGGCGGTAGCTGTCCATCTCGTAATCCAGGGAGGCGTAGCCCTTGGTGCGGGCCTTCAGCGTGTCGAAGAAATCATAGATAATCTCGCCGATGGGCATGGAGTAGTGCAGCTCCACCAGGTTGGTGTCCAGGTACTGCATGTCCTTGAACTCCCCCCGCCGCTCCTGGCACATGGGCATGATGTTGCCCACGTAGTCGGGGGGCGTGACGATGGAGACCTTGGCGTAGGGCTCCTCCGCCTGGGAGATGTGGGCGGGGTCGGGGTAGTTGTGGGGATTGTCCACCATCACCAGGGTGCCGTCCGTCTTGGTAATCTTGTAGATCACCGAGGGGAGAGTGGTGATGAGGTCCAGGTCAAACTCCCGCTCCAGCCGCTCCTGGATGATCTCCATGTGGAGCATGCCCAGAAAGCCGCAGCGGAAGCCGAAGCCCAGGGCCGCGGAGGACTCGGGCTCAAAGGAGAGGGAGGCGTCGTTGAGCTGCAGCTTCTCCAGGGCGTCCCGCAGGTCGGGGTACTTGGAGCCGTCCTCCGTGTAAATGCCGCAGTACACCATGGCCCGGGCGGGGCGGTAGCCGGGCAGGGGCTCTGCCGCCGGATTGTCGGCGCCGGTGATGGTGTCGCCCACCTGGGTGTCCTTCACATTTTTGATGGAGGCGGTAAAGTAGCCCACCTCGCCGGCGATGAGCTCCCGGCAGGGCTCCAGCCCCAGAGGGAGCAGGTGGCCGCATTCCAGCACCTCATACACCGCGCCCGAGGCCATCATCTTCACCTTCATGCCGGTACGGATGGTGCCCTCCATCACCCGGAAGTAGACGATAACCCCCCGATAGGCGTCGTACTGGCTGTCAAAGATAAGAGCCTGGAGAGGGGCGGCAGGATCGCCGGTGGGTGCGGGGATATTCTGTACAATATCCTCCAGCACCGCGTCAATGTTGATACCCTCCTTGGCGGAGATCTCCGGGGCGTCCTGGGCGGGCAGGCCGATGACATTTTCAATCTCGTCCTTTACCCGCTGAGGGTCGGCGGCGGGCAGGTCAATCTTGTTGACCACCGGGCGGATCTCCAGATCGTGCTCCATGGCCAGGAAGGTGTTGGCCAAAGTCTGGGCCTCAATGCCCTGGGCGGCGTCCACAATGAGCACCGCCCCCTCGCAGGCCGCCAGGGAGCGGGAGACCTCGTAGTTGAAATCCACGTGGCCCGGGGTGTCAATGAGGTTGAGCTCATAGGTGTTCCCGTCGGCCGCCTGGTAGTTCAGGCGCACCGCCCGGGCCTTGATGGTGATGCCCCGCTCCTTTTCCAGGTCCATGTTGTCCAGCAGCTGGGACTCCATTTCCCGCTGGGAGACGGCGTTGCACTTTTCAATCAGCCGGTCGGACAGGGTGGACTTTCCGTGATCGATATGGGCAATAATAGAAAAATTGCGGATTTTAGACTGATCTGTCATAGTATTACCTCTCAGGATTCCGGGCCTGGGTGCTGCGGTTGATTCGCTCCCCGGTGGTGTGGATAATCTGGAGCAGGGACTGGTAGAGGCCGGGGTAGTTCTGGGTGAGGGCGTCGTTGTTCATGGCGGGGAAGTGCCCCTTCTCCTTGGCGTGGGCGGCCAGGGCGTCCACATAGTTGGCCTCGGAGTAGATCATGTCCGCATTGGCCACACCAACCAGAAAGTGCCGGGCGGTTACGGAGAAAAAGTCCTCGTTCTGGGTGCCGTCCGCCCGGTAGAGGTGGCGAAACAGCCGGTACACCGCCGTGCTCAGATACTGGGAGGCCGCCATAATAGCCCCCTTGTGGCCCACCTTGCCCAAAAGGTCAAAGAGGATGCCCACCGAGTTGACCAGCAGCTTCTTGTTCAGGGTAGCCATAATGGAGCCGTGAAGTACATTGTCCTTCTCCGCAGAGTAGTCGTACAGCTCGTCGGCGCCGATGGTGGTGCCGTCCCGGGAGAGAGTTCGGCCCAGAAGAAAATCCGCGGATACATTATAGTAGTTGCAGGCTTTGACCACAAAGGCCAGCCCGGGTTCCCGAACGCCGTTTTCGTAGTGGGAGAGCAGCGCCTGGCTGATGCCCAGCTCCTTGGCGGCCGCCCGCTGAGAGACGCCCCGCTCCTGGCGCAGCAGGGAGAGGCATCTGGAAAAATCAGAGCTCATTGCAACACACCTCGCAAAAAACAGTGTGTATAGTATAAATTCGAAAATACAAAAAGTAAAGTATATTTTTTTATAATCTTATGGCTTTTTGGCATTGAGAAGGAGGGTAAGGATCGTGTATAATAAAAGAAAGCCATCTTATGGCAAAAATCATGCGGAATAAAAACTGGAGGATGATACCAATGGCCATTCATATGTTTCAGAAGCTGATTGACACCCTGAAGCAGAGCCCCAAGAAGATCGTCTTTACCGAGGGCACCGACCCCCGCATTCTGGAGGCCAGCGCCCGGCTGCTCTCCGGTACCTTCCTGACCCCTATTCTGGTGGGCAATGAGGCTGAGGTGTACGCCGCCGCCGAAAAGGCCGGCTTCAACATCCGGGGCGCTGAGATTTTTGACCCTGAGACCTATCCCGAGATGGACAAGATGGTGGAGACCATGGTGGAGCTGCGCAAGGGCAAGATGACTGCCGACGAGTGCCGCGCCGCGCTGAAGAAGGGCAACTACTTCGGCACCATGCTGGTGAAGATGGGTGTGGCCGACTGCCTGCTGGGCGGCGCCACCTACTCCACCGCCGACACCGTGCGTCCCGCCCTGCAGCTCATCAAGACCAAGCCGGGCAACAAGATTGTCTCCTCCTGCTTTATCATGGTGCGCCAGGCCGCCAGCGGCGACAACGAGGTGCTGGCCATGGGCGACTGCGCCATCAACATTGATCCCTCCGAGGACGATCTGGTGGAGATCGCCCTGGAGACTGCCAACTGCGCCAAGATCTTCGGCGTGGAGCCCAAGGTGGCCTTTCTGAGCTATTCCACCAAGGGTTCCGGCAAGGGCGAGGACGTGGACAAGATGCGCAACGCCTGCGCCAAGGCCAAGGCCGCCGCGCCCGAGCTGCCCATCGACGGCGAGATGCAGTTTGACGCCGCCGTGTCTCCCACCGTGGGCCAGCTGAAGTTCCCCGGCTCCTCTGTGGCCGGCTATGCCAACACCTTTATCTTCCCCGACATCAACGCGGGCAATATCGGCTACAAGATTGCCCAGCGCCTGGGTAGCTTTGACGCCTACGGCCCCATTCTGCTGGGCCTGAACGCCCCCATCAACGACCTGTCCCGGGGCTGCAACGCCCAGGAGGTCTACTCCATGGCCATCATCACCGCCGCTCTGAAGTAAAGGATTGGCAAAAAGACGAAATTACATCCGGTGGGCGCCGCGCATTGCGCGGCGCCCACCCCTTTTTTTGTGCTGGGGGAGAACTATGGAGAAAACTGACACAAGATGTCGTGGATAAAAACCGGCCCGCTCCAAGCCGCCCCGGCACGGGTCCCGAAACAGAAAAGACTTGACGGAGCAGGGAAAAGCGTGTATCATGGCATCTGTAACCATTTGTAATTTTTTATATTCAAGCTGTTACTTTTCCCGTCCCGCGAGGCGGTTTTTTCTACAACGGACAACAGGGGGGGGAAACCCGATGGATGAAATACTGCATACGCCCCGCCGCGGCATGCAGGAGGCGCTTTTGCCTTGGGCACAGCGGATTGCCCGCTTCCGCCAGACGCTGGAGATCGGCGCGGCCGCCCTGCGGGAGCGGATAGAGGGGCTCCAGCTCAGGCTGGATGCGGCTACGGCCGGCGGCCGGCGGCTGATTAGCCCCTTAAATTTCCTGGCGGCGGCGGCAGTGATCGGCGTGGCCGCGGTAGTGGGTACGGTGTATACCCCCAGCTACCTGGTAACGGTGGATGGCGTAGCCCTGGGTACAGTCACAGACAAGCAGGTCTTTGAGGACGTAGTGGATCGGGTAGAGGCCCGGGCCACGGAAATTCTGGGCTATGAGTACACCATGGACGGGACGGTAGAGTACCAGTTTGCCCTCTCCGAGCGGGGGAATATCTCTCGGACGGCCCAGTTTGAGACCTATCTCTTTGACCAGATCGGCGAAGTGATGAAAAACTACGTGCTCACGGTAGACGGTACCTTTATCGGCGCGGCGTCGGATCAGGAGAGTCTGAATGAGCTGCTGGACAGCCTGAAAGCCCCCTATGTGAATGAAAATACCATTTACTCCGACTTTACCGCAAACATCTCCATTACCCATGAGTACACCGCCTCTGACGTCAACCAGGACCTGGATGCCATGCGGGCCACTCTCACCCAGAACACCAACGGGCAGACCACCTATGAGGTGGTGCAGGGCGACACATTTATGCAGATTGCCCTGGACAACGGGATGACGGTGTCTGAGATGGAGGCCCTCAACCCCGATGTGGACATTGACCACATTTACATCGGGCAGATCCTCAATATTAAAGAGGAGATTCCCTTCCTGTCGGTGAAGACGGTGGACAACATTACCTACACCGAGGCCATCGAGTGTCCCATTGAAGAGGTGGAGGACCCCACCATGTACCAGGGAGACAGTAAGGTGCTGGATCCCGGCGTGGAGGGGGAGGCTCTGGTAAACGCCGACGTGACCTATCTCAATGGCAAGGAGCAGGAGCGCACCGTCAACAGCACCCAGGTGATCAGTGAGCCCACCACCAAGGTCATCGCGGTGGGCACCAAGGAGCGTCCCTCCTGGCTGCCCAACGGGTACTTCATCTGGCCGGTGTACGGCAACATCACCTCCTACTTCGGCTACCGCTCCATCTTTGGCTCCTACAGCTACCACGGCGGCCTTGATATCGCGGCCCCCTACGGCACCGGTATTGCCGCCGCCGACGGCGGCACGGTGATTTTTGCCGGCCGGGCCACGGGGAGCAACTGGAGCTACGGCAACCTGGTGATTGTGGATCACGGCAACGGCAAGCAGACCTACTACGGCCACTGCTCCAGCGTGCTGGTCTCCGCCGGGGATCATGTCTACCAGGGCCAGACCATTGCCCGGGTGGGCTCCACCGGCCGCTCCACCGGAAACCACTGCCACTTTGAGGTGAAGATCAACGGCACCTCGGTCAACCCTCTGGCCTATCTGTAAGAGCAAAAACGGAGCGGACAGCTCACTATGAGTTGTCCGCTCCGTTTTCATTTTGCTTTTCCTCCGCCTCCAGGTACATCTGCCGCAGGTAGACCAGCTTGCGCCGCCGGTGCCACACGCAGTTGAACACATTGCCCAGGATAAGAATGTTGCCGCACAGGTAGAGCCACACCAGCAGGATAATCACTGAAGTGAGGGACCCGTACACCATGGAATAGCGGGAGGACATGCCGATAAACCAGGAGAAGAGCACCGAGGCGGCCACCAGGGCCACGGCGGAGATAATGGCCCCCGCAAAGAGGGGCGGGCGGGGTCTTCCCCGGGGGGCGGCCATGCGGTAGGCCACCAGCACGAAGAAGAACACCAGAAAAAAGAGGATGAAAAACCGCAGCCACTGCCAATCCCAGGGGAGGACAATGCCGCCCTTTACGTGCAGAGCATCCTCAATAAGCTGGAAGAGCCATCCGCCGGTGAGCACCACCACCAGGGAGAGGTAGATGGTGACGAGAAACAAAATGGAGAAGATGACGCTGGCGATGATCTGTCCCAGACCGCGGTAGCTTTTCCGGCCGTAGATGTCACCCATGACATTCATCAGCGCCCGAAAGGCGGCCGAGGCGGTAAAAAGGGTCATTACAATACCGGCAGCCAGCAGGGCCCTCGACTGATTGTTGGAAATATAGTGGACGTAGTCCCCCAAAATGCCCACAGACTCTCGGGGCAGAAAGGGGGCGGCGGCCTCCAGCAGGGCGGCAATGTCCACATCCAGCAGGCCGATAAAGGCGTTGAGGCAGATGAGGATGGGGAAGAAGGAGAGAATCAGAAAATAGGCCAGCTCCGCAGCGGAGCGGGAGACCCGCTTGGAAAAATAGAGCTCCAGGATTTCCAGAATAAACGGGAACGGACCCCGGCGCAGAATCTGCTTCAAGACATCACCTCCCAGGGCGCCCAGGTTCGTATGGCACAAGTATAGCAAAAAACCGCCTGCATTTGCAGGCGGTTTTTGTTGACCGAAAATCAGGCCAGCTTGTTGAGCTTGAGCGTCATGGCGCTCTTCTTGCGGGCGGCGTTGTTCTTGTGCAGAAGACCGTGACCCACAGCCTTATCAACCGCCTTGACGGCCACCTTGTAAGCGCCCTCGGCCTCGCTGCGGTTGCCTTCGACCACCGCGGCCTCAAACTTCTTGATGTCGGTCTTCAGCGCGGACTTCGCGGCCTTGTTCTGCATGGCCTTGGATTTGTTCACCAGGACACGCTTCTTGGCAGACTTAATATTCGGCAAACCAAACACCTCCTCCGATGACGATTTTATCGATAGTTTGCCCGTGCAGATTACTATTTTAACAGCCAATCGGGGAAAATGCAACTATTTTTTTTCGTATTTTTCAGGAAAATTTGCATAGAAGGCGAGAGAACGCAAAAAATAGTGCTGATATAGAACTGTAATACCACATGTTGGGGTGAGGAGGGCACGGACATGCTTGTGTGCAGAACCGATCTGGCGGTGGAGGCCGCCCAGCTCCTGCGGGAACAGGGGGAGGCCGCCGGCCGGCTGGAGGGGGTGCAGTCCATCGAGAGCCTGCGGGAGGGCTATGGGGTGACCACTGTGCGCGTGTTGAACGAGCAGGGAGCCCAGGCCCTGGGCAAGCCCCAGGGCACCTACGTGACTCTGGAGCTGGACGGCCTGCTGCGCCGGGAGGAGGGGGCCTTTCCCCGGGCGGTGCGGGCCCTGGCGGCGGAGCTCAACGCCCTGCTGCCCCTGCCTCCCCGGGCTCCGGTGCTGGTGGCGGGGCTGGGCAACCGGGCTATCACCCCGGACGCGGTGGGGCCCAAGGCGGCGGACAACACCCTGGTGACCCGCCACCTAGTGGAGCAGGCGGCAGAGCACTTCGGCTCCTTCCGCCCGGTGACCGCCCTGGCGGCGGGGGTGCTGGGCACCACCGGGATGGAGAGCGGAGAACTTCTGGCCGCTGTGGTGGAGAAAATTCGCCCCGCCTGCGTGCTGGCGGTGGACGCCCTGGCGGCCCGCAGCGCCGCCCGGCTGTGCCGCACCGTGCAGCTGGCGGACACGGGCATTACCCCCGGCGCCGGTGTGGGCAATAGCCGGAAGGCTCTCAACGCCCAGACGCTGGGGGTGCCGGTGGTGGCCATTGGGGTGCCCACGGTGGTGGACGCCGCCACCCTGGCCCGGGATCTGCTGGCCGGGTCGGAGAACGGGGAGAGGGAGCCCGCGGCTTTGCAGGGCGGGGGGCTGATTGTCACTCCCAAGGATATTGACGCCCAGGTGGCCGATATCTCCAAGGTGATTGGCTACGGCATTAACCTGGCCCTCCAGCCGGGACTGACGGTAGAGGATGTGGATATGCTGCTCAGTTAGCTCCCGGAAGACTCCAGGCCCGTGCAGTCCGCAAAGGCTGCTCCGCCGGAGGTCTGCCAGCCATAGGCGTTGATCTGGCCAAAAAAGTTGTCCCGGAAGGCGCAGCTCTGGAAGCGGATGTTCCGGCTGTTGCTGTGGCAGTTGGCCAGAGCGTCCAGGGCGTTGTTTTCCACCGTGCACCGGTGGATAAGAATGTCCTGGCTCCCCATGGAGCCCAGCAGGTCAAAGCCGGTGCAGCTGCGCACGGTGCAGTCCTCCACGGTGACCCGGGCGCTGTTTTCCAGGCTGAAGGCCCCGTAGGTGCAGTTCTCCACCGTGCTGCCGGTGAGGAAAACGTCCGTGCTGTTACGGGTGACCAGGCCGTAGGCCCCGCTGCCGTCCAGCACGCAGTCTGTGATTGCTACGCCTCGGCAGTCATTGAGCTCCAGGCAGTCCCCGCTGCAGTACCCCGGCGCCACGTCGTGAACCAGGGTAATCCCCTCCAGCTCCAGCCAGCGGCAGTTTTCAAACTTCAGCACGTCGGAGTAGGCCCAGGGGGTGGCGATGGTTGCCCCCTGGCTGGAGATGCGCAGGGCGCACAGGGAGTGGGCCACCAGGTCATAGGCCTCACGGTCGCCGTCGTCCCGGCCGTCCACCCCGGGAATGATATAGAGATAGGGGTTGTCAATTTCGGAGAGATCCAGATCCCCGAAGGAGTAGCGCCCCGGGGCCAAGATTACCTCAGTGCGGGGGGCAATGGCCTCCAGCAGCTCCTCCAGGCTGTCCGCCTCCACCCGGGTGCGGGCCGTGGTGAGCTGCACGGCGCCGTCCCACTTCACATCCAGCTCCAGTATCGCCGCCAGGGGCCGCAGGGGGGCGTAGAGCACGCCGTCTATCCAGCGGGCCCCGTCCTTTCCCGGCTGCAGGGACAGGGCGCTCTCCCCGCAGGTCACCGTCAGCACGGCCGAGCCGTCCTCCGCCCAGCAGGTGGAGGCCCCGCCGGGCAGGGGGGAGCTGTCGTCCATCCGAATGGGGACGGGGCCGGCCGCCGTCTGGCAGAACTCCTCCACAGGAACCAGGGTGACCCCCTGCTGAGCCAGGGCGGGGTGCTCCAGCTCCAGGGAAAAGCCGTTGAGGTAGAGCTCCGGCTGTGTGCCGCCTCCGGCTGCAGCGGCGGGCAGCAGGGTGAAAGAGAAGGCCAGGGCCAGGGCGGCCAGGACCCACAGAGGGAGGCGCTTGTACATGGGGGCTCAACTCCTTAAAATTTAGTGAGACAAGTATAACCCGCCGTTACGGTGCAAATCGCCACAAAGCAGTGACGAAACAGTGAAAAAGAGTAACACTTGACGGGGGCGGGAAAAGGTGATAGAATACACCGGAAATCAGCACCGGCCATGACCGGGAGGAGTACGCGCAGGCCCGGACCGCAGAGAGAAGCCGCTTTGGTGTAAGGCTTCCGACGGTCTGCGCGGAAGGCGCCCGTGAGCCGCGGGGAGGCAATGCCCCGCCGGAGCCCGCCGTTACCGGGTCAGAGCGCGGGGCGCAGGCCGCCCCGAATTCAGGTGGTACCACGGACAATGTTCGCCCTGAGCCAGGAGGCTCAGGGCGCTTTTGTTACTTCACTTTGAAAAGGAGTGCTTCCCTTGAAAAACACGGAAAAGACCATGGAGCAGATTGTCAACCTGTGCAAGAGCCGGGGCTTTATCTTCTCCGGCAGCGAAATCTACGGTGGGCTGGCCAACACCTGGGACTACGGCCCTCTGGGTGTGGAGCTGAAGAACAATGTGAAGAAGGCCTGGTGGAAGAAGTTTGTCCAGGAGAACCCCTACAATGTGGGGCTGGACGCCGCCATTCTGATGAACCCCCAGACCTGGGTGGCCTCCGGCCATCTGGGCGGCTTCTCCGACCCTCTCATGGACTGCAAGGAGTGCAAGGAGCGCTTCCGGGCCGACAAGCTGATTGAGGACTGGTGCGGGGAGAACGGGGTGGAGCTGTCCAAGCCCATCGACGCCTTCTCCCAGGAGGAGATGCGCGCCTTTGTGGAGGAGCACGCCATCCCCTGCCCCACCTGCGGCAAGCACAACTTCACCGACATCCGCCAGTTCAACCTGATGTTCAAGACCTTCCAGGGGGTCACCGAGGACGCCAAGAACACGGTCTATCTGCGCCCCGAGACCGCCCAGGGCATCTTTGTCAACTTCCAGAACATCCAGCGCACCACCCGCAAGAAGCTGCCCTTTGGCGTGTGCCAGGTGGGCAAGAGCTTCCGCAACGAGATTACCCCGGGCAACTTCACCTTCCGCACCCGGGAGTTTGAGCAGATGGAGCTGGAGTTCTTCTGCCAGCCGGGCAGCGATCTGGAGTGGTTCCAGTACTGGCGCAACTTCTGCCACCAGTGGCTGCTCTCCCTGGGCATGCGGGATGAGAACCTGCGCCTGCGGGATCACGCCCAGGAGGAGCTGTGCTTCTACTCCAAGGCCACCACCGACTTCGAGTTCATGTTCCCTTTCGGCTGGGGCGAGCTGTGGGGCGTGGCGGATCGCACCGACTACGACCTGACCCAGCACCAGAACACCTCCGGCAAGGACATGACCTACTTCGACCAGGAGAAGAACGAGCACTATATCCCCTACGTCATCGAGCCCTCTCTGGGCGCCGACCGGGTGACCCTGGCCTTCCTGGTGGACGCCTACGACGAAGAGGTGGTGGACGCCGAGAAGAACGACGTGCGCACCGTGCTGCGCCTCCACCCCGCCCTGGCCCCCTTTAAGTGCGCCGTGCTCCCCCTGTCCAAGAAGCTGGGGGAGAAGGCCGCCCAGATCCGGGATGAGCTGGCCTGCGACTTTATGGTGGACTACGACGAGGCGGGCTCTATCGGCAAGCGCTACCGCCGCCAGGACGAGATCGGCACCCCCTTCTGCATCACCGTGGACTTCCAGACCGTGGGGGACGACAAGACCCCGGCGGACAACTGCGTCACCGTCCGGGAGCGGGACTCCATGGAGCAGGTGCGCATTCCCGTGGACCAGGTGCGGGAGTATATCGCCCAGCGGGTGAAATTTTAACAACGCGGTCCTGAAAAAATAGCACAGTCCTTTTTTCAGAGAGCTCAAGCGCGGTGCCGTCGGCACCGCGCTTTTTTATTTTGCGGCAGAAGGGTGCTTGCGGGACAGGCGGGGGGACGGTATACTGATTCACAAAGGGAGGTGAGGGGTATGACCCAGGAGGAGTGGCTGCGGGATGTGGAGGCCCAGTTTTTTGACGTGATCACCAAGAGCGACGGCCTGCAGGAGCTTACCGACTACGCCTACACCCTGCTGCAAAACCCCATTATGGTGAGCAATGAGCGGGGGGAGTTTCTGGCCAAGCCCGCCCAGAACCGGCCCTACGGGGACGCGCTTTGGGAAGAATTTGACCTGAAAGGGTACATTCCCCGGGAAAAGCGCAGCAAAATGAGCACGGTCTACTTTAAAAGCCAGATGCGCAACGACCGGATTGTGATTCTCGATAAGCACTACATCTCTCACCGGCTGATGGTCTATCAGACGGAGCTTGCCGGACGCTTTCTTCTGCGGGGGCTGCTGCTGGAGTCCAAGCGCCCCTTTACCAAACTGGATGAGCAGGTGTTTGAGCGTTTTGTGCGGGTGGCGGCCTATCATGTGCAGGACAGTGAGATGGTGCGCAACTTTCGGCGGGACACCTTTGAGTACTTTCTCTTTGAGCTCATCCACGACCGGATTGACAGCGCCGCCAACGAGGCGGAAATTGCCGGCTACATGGACCTGGAGGAGGGGTGGGAGCTCTCCCTGCTGGCCGCCAAGGTGGTGGAGAGCAGTGCGGTACCCATCGGTCTGGCAGAGGCCCGGGCAGGCCTGGAGGAGATCTTCCCAACAGCATTTCTGTGATTGACGGGGAGCTGCTCCTCCTCTTCCTGCGCAAGGGCCACTGGGGGGTGGAGAATCTCCGTCGTGCCCAGCGCTTTTTGCGGAAGAACAACCTGTGCGGCTGTATCAGCCGCCCCTTTGCCAATATGAAGGATATTGCCCCCTATTACAGGCAGAACGCCCAGGCCCTGGATCTGGCCCTGCGGCTGGACGCGGGGGCATCCCTGCACTTCTTCAGCGACCTCTTTTCGGCCTATATGCTGCGCCAGCTGCCCCCCGAGGGGCTGAATTTCCTGTGCTATCCGCCGCTTTTCGCTCTGCTGGAGCGGGATAAGCAGCAGGGGAGCTGCCTGGTGCAGTCCCTGTACGCCTACGCCCTGTGCTTTGGCAGCTGTGCCCGGGCCGCCCGGCTGCTGGGCCTTCACTACAATTCCATGAAAAGCCGCCTGGAGCAGGTGCGGCGGGAGCTGGGTCCCCACCTGGAGGAGCTGCTGCCCGCGGTGTACCTGTCGGTGAAGGCCCTGCTGCTTACCCAGGGGGAGAGCGTGGCGGATTGCCGGGGGCTGGAGGCCCGGCTGGGCAGCCGGGGAGAGGGGGTGGATCTGTCGTGAATGGCGCTGAGCGGGTCATTGCGGGGAAAAGCCGGTTTCTCCGGGCGGTATTGGAGGGGAGCAGCCTGGAGGAGCTCATCCGGGTGGGGGAACAGGTGCTGGAAAACCCCATTATGCTGGGTACTCCCAACCACTTCATCTGGTATGTCAGCCCTGACATGCCTCCCAACCACGCTGTGCCCCACCAGTCGGGGCCGGTGGGGGAGGGAGAGTACATGCAGGCCTATTTTCAGTTCTCCAAGGCCCTGCAGGATCAGCCCTACTGCGTGTTGAAAGGTCGGCTGGAGGTGGGGTTCTGCGCCCTGCGCTACCGGGGCCGCCTGCGGGGCTATTCCGCCCTGGTGGGGCGCCGGGCGATTCGGGAGGGGGACTTTGAGCTCCACCAGGCCTTCTGCGCCATTCTGGTGCAGGAGCTGGAGAAGCGGGGTTCCATGGAAAAGGTGCTCCAGCTCTCCCGGGAGGAGGCGCTGCTTTTCCACCTGCTGGAGGAGCCGGGCTACCACTTTGACGCCCAGCGGCTGGAGGGGGCGCTGCCCCTGGAGAGAGGGTATATGGAGCTGGTGGCGGTGCGCTACCGGGCCAAGCCGGACAGCGATACTCCCAGCCTGACCATGATGGAGCAGCTGCGCCAGGTGCTGGGGTGCAGGCTGTGTTTTGGCTACGAAAACATGGCTGTGGCCCTCACCCGGCGGGACGCGGCCTTGGACAGCCGCCAGACCCTCACCGCCCTGCTGGAGCGCTACGATCTGCTGGCCGGGGTGAGCTATCCCTTTTCCAAGGTGCAGCGGCTGCGCCAGTGCTATGACCAGGCCTGCGCCGCCATTGTCTACGGCCTGCGGACCGGCGCAGGGCGGGTAACACGGTTTTCCGACTGCGTGTTTTATCACGTGGCCCAGGATCGCCTGACCCAGGAGGAGGCGGGAGACCTGTGCCGTTCTGACATCCGGCGTCTGGCCCGGTATGACGAGAGGAATCATACCGATCTCCTGGATACCCTGCGCGCTTATCTGGAGTTGGGCTGCAACATCCGCAAGACGGCGGCGGCCCTTGGCATTCATAGGAACAGCGCCCTGGCGCGAATTGAGCGCATTCGGGAGATTGCCGGGGGAGACGGGGTGTTCAGCTATGATGGATACTTCAGCCTGATCATTTTGGAGGCGGCAAGAAATTAGCTGCAACAGGGGACGGGGAGGCAATTGCTTCCCCGTCCCCTGTGCTTAAATCATAAAAACATAGGAAAATAGAATTTTTCGCCTATTGAGAGGGGACAAACTGCCGTGATAGAATCCCTTGCATGAAGGACAGCTGTACCAAATGTACGAAGCTGCGTCCGGCCGGCGCAGCGCCTTGCTGAGTGACAGGAGGAATTGGTATGGATCAGAAATTTCAGGATATTATGGAGATCCGGGATCAGATTGAGCGCTGGGTAGTCTACCGGGACGCCTTCCTGTGGGATAAATTCCGCACGGTATGGCACTCCGACGGCGTGATGAAAGCCACATGGACCGAGGGATCCTATGAGGACTTTATTGAGATGACCAAGGAGGGCCTGAAGCACGGGCTGAACATCATGCATATCCTGGGCGGCAGCGCCATCGAGGTAAACGGAACCCGGGGTCACGCCATGACCAAGATGATTATTCTCCAGCGGGCCATGCTGGACGGCGTGCTGTGCGATGTATCCAGCTATGCCCGGCAGTTTGACCTGTGGGAAAAGCGGGACGGCAAGTGGGGGCTGGTCTACCGGGAGACGGTGGCCGACAAGGACCGCGTGGATCCGGTGAATCCCGCGGAAACCGTGCATCTGGATCAGGAGCTGCTCCATGCCTTCCCGGTAGAGTACTGCCATCTGGCCTACCTGCAGACCAAAATTGGTTACAACGTCAACAAGGACTGTCCCCGCCTGAGCGGCGGCCCCGCCATGGAGGCCCTGTATAAGAAGGCCGAGGATTGGCTGAGCGGAAAATAAGTGTGTGGGCAAGTACCGCAGAAAGGAGAGGAATTTCACATGGGTACCGCGACAGTGGGCGGGAAACGCAATACCCTGAGCAGACGGAACCTGGTTATAGTCATTGCCCTGGTTATCCTATACATCATTATCGCCAATATTCCCAATGACGGAGCGTCCCTCTCCATGGAGGGGCAGAAAATTTTGGCGTTGATGGTGGTGACCATTATCGCCTGGATCTTTGAAGTAATCCCCATTGGCCTGATGGCCATGGTGGCGCTGATGCTCCAGATTCCATTGGGGATCATGGATATGTCGGCCACAATGGTCAACTTCGGCCAGAACATCTTTTTCTTCGTTATTGGCTGCTTCGGCATTGCCTCGGCCATGCGCCGCAGCGGGCTGGGCACCCGGCTGATGCTGGCCGTGACCATTCTCTCCAGGGGTAATGCGAAAAAGATGCTGTTTATGTTCATGGCTCTGTGCGCTTTCATCTCCATGTTCATTTCCGATGTGGCCATTACCGCCATGCTCTTCCCCATCGCCCTGGCCATCCTCAAGGAGAACGGCATGGAGCCGGGCAAGAGCCGCTACGGCAAGGCCATGATGCTGGGCATTCCCATCGCTGCCCTCATCGGCGGCATCGGAACCCCCGCCGGCGCCCCCATGAACTATCTGGCCCTCTCCCTGCTGGAGCAGGCGGTGGGCATGCAAATTACCTTCCTCCAGTGGACCTGCATCGGCGTTCCCATTGTGTTTATCCTCACCCCCATCGCTTGGTCCATCCTGGTTAAGATGCTCCCCCGGAGAAGGAACAGCTGGAGGGGGCTGAGGAGGCCAAGCTGAAGTATCAGCAGCTGGGCAAGCTGACCAGCGCGGAGTGGAAATTCATTATTATCTTTATCATCACGCTGATCTTCTGGCTGGCTGAGCCCTCCTGGCTGCCCCTGCCGGTGACCTCCTTCTTCTCGGGCGTGCTCTTCTTCCTGCCCGGGATCAACATCAACGACGCCTCTGTGCTGCAAAAAGACGTGGACTGGAACGTGCTCATGCTCAACGTGTGCTCCGCCGGCCTGGGCGCCGGTGTGCTGCAGACCGGCGCGGCAGCCTGGCTGGCAAACGGCGTGCTGGGCGGCCTGAACGGCATGAACCCCATTGTTATTATGATCGCCATCTCCCTGTTTACCGTGTTTATCCACCTGGTGTGCCCGGTCAACACCGCCCTGGTGTCCATTCTGGTGCCCGCCATTGCAGTCATGTCCACCACCATGGGAATCAGCCCGGCGCTGGTGGTGCTGCCGGTGGCCTTTACCACCTCCTGTGCCATGCTGTTCCCCTTGGACACTGTGCCCGCCCTTACTCTCTCCACCGGATACTACAAGATGACGGAGATGTTCAAGCCGGGCGTGGTGATATCCCTGGCCTGGGTGGCAGTACAAACCATTGTTGTCCTTGTGCTTTTCAAGCCCTTAGGGTTTTAAGGAAAGGATCCCCCTCTCCGAGAGTAAGCACATGACAAAAAGCGCGTGTCCTGGTCTGCATGCCAGGACACGCGCTCTCTTTTTTCTCTATTTGGTTTCTTCCGTCTCCGTTTTGGTGCACAGGATATTCAGCTCTTCCAGCTGCCTGGGCTCCACAAAGGAGGGGGCGCCCATCATCAGGTCCTGGGCGTTCTTGTTCATGGGGAAGGGAATGACCTCCCGGATGGTATCCACCCCGGCCAGGAGCATCACCATCCGGTCCACGCCGGGGGCGATGCCCGCGTGGGGGGGCG
>CALWWS010000011.1 GCA_944385305.1 uncultured Oscillospiraceae bacterium
CCCACCACTTCCCCTTCACCGAGCCCTCCTGCGAGGTGGACGTGCAGTGCCACGCCTGCGGCGGCAAGGGCTGCCGGGTGTGCAAGGGCGAGGGCTGGATTGAGCTGCTGGGGGCGGGCATGGTCCATCCCAAGGTGCTCCAGGGCGTGGGCATCGACACCGACGTGTACTCCGGCTGGGCCTTCGGCATGGGCGTGGAGCGTCTGGTGATGCGCCGCTTCGGCATCACCGATCTGCGCCTGATCTTTGAAAACGACACCCGCTTCCTCAGCCAGTTTTAAGATAAAGGAGAAGAAAGCATGAATTTATCGCGCAATTGGCTGGCGGAGTTTGTGGAGCTCTCCGCCGGCGATAAGGAATATGCCGACGCCATGACCCTCTCCGGCTCCAAGGTGGAGGGTACCCAGGCGCTGGGTGAGGAGATCAAAAACGTGGTGGTGGGCAAGGTGCTCTCCCTGGTGCGCCACCCCGACTCGGATCACATGTGGATCTGTCAGGTGGACGTGGGAAAGGACAAGCCCATCCAGATCGTCACCGGCGCCCAGAACCTCCAGGAGGGAGATCTGGCCCCCACTGCCCTGGACGACTCCTGGCTGCCCGGCGGGGTGCACATCACCGCGGGCAAGCTGCGGGGCGAGCTGTCCGACGGCATGCTGTGCTCCTACCAGGAGCTGGGGATGACCGACCACGACTGGCCCCACAGCGTGGTCAACGGCATCTTCCGCCTGAACAGCGACCCGGATCTCATGGCCAAGAATCCCCTGCCCGGGGACGATATCGTGCCCCTGCTGGGCCTGGACGACCATGTGGTGGAGTTTGAGATCACCCCCAACCGCCCCGACTGCCTGAGCGTCATCGGCCTGGCCCGGGAGAGCGCCGCCACCTTCAACGTGCCCCTCAACCTGCCCGAGCCCCAGGTGAAGGGCACCGACGGCACCAGCGTGGCCGAGCTGCTGGACGTGGAGATTGAAAACCCAGAGCTTTGCCCCCGGTACACCGCCCGGATGGTGCGCAACGTGAAGATCGGCCCCTCCCCCCTGTGGATGCGCCAGCGGCTGCGTGCCAGCGGCGTGCGCCCCATCAACAACATCGTGGACATCACCAACTACGTCATGCTGGAGTACGGCCAGCCCATGCACGCCTTCGACTTCTCCTGCGTGGACGGCGGGCAGATCATCGTGCGCACCGCCCGGGAGGGTGAGGTCATCCAGACCCTGGACGGCACCGACCGCAAGCTGACCCCCAGCATGCTGTGCATCTGCGACGCCCACAAGCCGGTGGGCGTGGCGGGGGTGATGGGCGGCGCCAACTCGGAGATCGTGGGGGACACCGCCATGGTGGTGTTTGAGAGCGCCAACTTCAACGGCGTGTCCATCCGCCGCACCGCCACCGCCCTGGGCATGCGCACCGACGCCTCCGCCCGGTACGAGAAGGGGCTTGACCCCATGAACACCTACAAGGGCGTGCAGCGTGCCTGCCAGCTGGTGGAGCTGCTGGGCTGCGGCGAGGTGATTGACGGGGTGATCGACGTCATCGCCGCCGACCAGGCCCCCACCACCCTGCCCCTGGAGCCGGAGAAGATCAACGCCCTGCTGGGCACGGATATCTCCGCCGGCGAGATGCGCGCCATGCTGCTGCGCCTGGGCTTCACCCTGGATGGGGACACCATCACCGTCCCCTCCTGGCGTGGCGATGTGGAGCACTACTCCGACCTCGCCGAGGAGGTGGCCCGGCTGCACGGGTACGACAAGATCCCCGTCACCCTCATGCGGGGGGAGACCACCCAGGGGGGCTACACGGACAAGCAGCGCGCCGAGCGGCAGGCGGGCGTGCTGCTGCGGGGCATGGGATACAGCGAGATCATCACCTACTCCTTCATCTCCCCCGCCTGCTATGACAAGATCCGCCTGGAGGCCGACTCCCCCAAGCGCAAGTGCATCACCATTCTCAACCCCCTGGGTGAGGACACCTCGGTGATGCGCACCACCGCCCTGCCCTCCATGCTGGAGACCCTCTCCCGCAACTACTCCTACCGCAACAAGAGCGCCAAGCTCTACGAGCTGGCCACCGTCTACCTGCCGGTGGAGGGAGAGGACCTGGCCGACGAGCGGGTGATGCTCTCCCTGGGCGCCTACGGGGACGGAATGGACTTCTTCGCCCTCAAGGGCGTGGTGGAGCAGCTGCTCGCCGCTATGAACGTGAAGAACGTCACTATGGCCGCCCGCAGGGATGTGGCCGCCTTCCACCCCGGCCGGTGCGCCGAGGTGCGGGCCAACGGGGAGTTCCTGGGGGTCATCGGCCAGCTGCACCCCCTCACCTGCCGCAACTATGAGATGGACTGCGATGTGTTCGCCGCCCAGCTGGACTTCGCCCACCTGCTGGCCCAGCGCGCCCCCGCCGCCAAATACCAGCCTCTGCCCCGCTTCCCCAGCGTGGAGCGGGACATCGCCGTGGTGTGCGACCGCTCGGTCACCGTGGCCGAGCTGGAGGCGTGCATCACCCGGGGCGCCAAGGGCCTGCTCAAGCAGGTAACCCTGTTTGACATCTACACCGGCGCCCCCATCCCCGCCGACAAGAAGAGCGTGGCCTTCAACCTCACCCTGCGCGCCGACGACCGCAGCCTCACCGCCGCCGAGGCGGACGAGGACGTGAAATCCATCCTGGCCCTGCTGGAGCAGGAACTGGGCGCGGTGCTGCGCTGAGGACCTTATCTATTAAAGATTCCTAAATTTTGTGCCCCGCCTCTTTACACCACAGGCAATTTCGGCTACAATAAACAAAAAGCGAAACCGGGAGGTGTGTCAGCTATGGATATGGATTATACCCGTAAATTCAGCATTCACTATGAGAAGGACCCGGAGATTAAGGAAATTCTCTCCTCGGTCTACAACTCCCTGCAGGAGAAGGGCTATAATCCCATCAATCAGATCGTGGGATACATTCTCTCGGAGGACCCCACCTATATCACCAACTACAACAACGCCCGCGCCCTTATCCGCCGGCTGGACCGGGACGAGCTGCTGCAGGAGCTGGTGAAGCAGTATCTGATAGACTGAATAAGCCCATACAAGGGGCGGGACGCCTGAAGCGTCCCGCCCCTTTGTGCTCCGGCGGAGAATCTGCGGCTGACGCACACTTGACAAGGCGGCTTCGCTTTTTCTCCTTCCCTCTTGTGTAAGCATACGAAATTGATTTTTTACCCTTGCAAACCCCCGAAAAATTCGATATCATACTTTTGATTTTGAAAATTCGGACAAGGGGGTAGGGTAATGGCGGCGGTGTATGTGCAGCGCTCTGGAGCCTGGGAAAACTGCGGCCTTAACCTGTCCAATTTCCGATAAACAACCCAGTCAGGGTGCCCTTGCAGGAGGGCGCCCTGATTCATTTTTTACTTTGCTAAAAAATTTTCTTCTTTTCAGGAGGGTCTTATGCGTCAGAAAGTCGCAGTCATCATGGGGTCGGACTCCGACCTGGCCACCATGCGCCCCTGCATCTCCCGCCTCAAGTCCTTTGGGGTTGAGGTTGAGGTGCACATCATCTCCGCCCACCGCACCCCCGCCGCCGCCGAGCGCTTCGCCGGCAGCGCGCGGGAAAAGGGCTTCGGGGTGATCATCGCCGCCGCGGGCAAGGCCGCCCATCTGGCAGGCGTGCTGGCGGCCTACACCACCCTGCCGGTCATCGGCGTGCCCATCAAAACGTCCATGATGGGTGGGCTGGACTCCCTGCTGTCCATGGTGCAGATGCCCAAGGGCATTCCCGTGGCCTGCGTGGCGGTGGACGGGGCGGACAACGCCGCCATTCTGGCGGTGCAGATGCTGGCCCTGGCCGACGCCGGGCTGGCGGACAAGCTGGCGCAGTTCAAGG
>CALWWS010000012.1 GCA_944385305.1 uncultured Oscillospiraceae bacterium
TTTACCGGGGAGATCTCCCTGGAACAGTAAAAAATCGCGGCGCGGATCTGCACAGATCCGCGCCGCGGTTTTTCAATTGTGGCGGGACTTCCGCTGTCAGGGTGCGCCGGGCGGGATCTCCAGCCGCCCCGCCCGGGAGATGCGCCCCATCTCCCGCCAGGACAGGAAGATGGCCAGAAGCAGAGCGGCGCCGTCGGCGATAGGTCCGGCATACATCACTCCGTCAATTCCCCAGACGGCCGGGAAGATGAGAATGAGGGGGATGAGAAAAATGATCTGCCGGGTAAGGGAGATGAGGATACCCATCTTCGCCCGGCCGATGGCGGTAAAGAAGTTGGAGATCAGCGGGTGCAGGCCGTTGGCAAAGGCCATAAACATGTAGATGCGGAAGTACTCCTCTGCAAACTGATAGTACAGCTCGCTGCCCTCTCCAAAGATGCTCACAATCTGCCGGGGAAAGAGCTGGAAGCAGGCGAAGAAGGCGGTGCAGATGATAAGCCCCAGAATTACCGCCCTGCGGAAGGTGGCGCGCACCCGGTGGTAGTTCCGGGCACCGTAATTGAAGCTGAAAATAGGCTGGCAGCCCTGGGCAATGCCGATGGTAAAGCCCATCATCAGGATATTCACCTTGGAGATGACCCCCACGCAGGCCAGGGGGATCTCCTTGCCATAGGGAGAGAGAGCTCCGTAATAGGTAAGGGTGTTGTTCATGGTGATCTGCACCACTGTCATGGCCAGCTGGTTGAAGCAGGGGGCCATGCCCAGGGAGACGATGGTACGGAGAATCCAAGCCTGAGGACGCATGGACTGCCGGGTGAGTCCCACGGACTTGAGCCGGTAGCGCAGCAGATAGCGGGCGGCCAGGACGGCGGAGAGAATCTGCCCAAGCACGGTGGCCAGGGCGCCCCCGGCGATCCCCATGTCAAAGCCAAAGATGAACAGAGGGTCCAGAATGGTGTTGAGGATGGCCCCCGACAGGGTACAGGTCATGGAGTAGGTGGGGCTGCCATCTGCCCGGATGAGGTGGCTGGCCCCGGTGGAGAAGATGAGCAGGGGCAGGCCAAAGGCGGTGATACCCGTGTAGGTGCGGGCGTAGGGAAAGACCTCCTCCGTGGCGCCGAAGGCGATAAGCAGCGGACGGAGAAAGAGGAGCACCACAACTCCCAGCAGCACGCCAAAGCTTACCAGAAAGACAATGCCCGACCCGGCGATCTCCCTGGCCCGGTCCTGCCGCCCGGCTCCAAGATTCAGATTGAAATTGGCCGCCGTGCCGATGCCGATAAGCAGGGCCAGGGCGGTGCTGATGGTGGTGAGGGGAAAGGCCACATTGGTGGCGGCGTTGCCCAGCAGCCCCACGCCTTGGCCGATGAAGATCTGATCCACAATGTTGTATAAAGCGGAGACCAGAAAACTGATGATGGAAGGAATGGAGAACTGCATAAGCAGCCTGCCTACCGGGCGGGTACCTAAGGGGTTGGCGGCGGGCTTTTGGGCGTCGGACGGCATAGCGATCCCTCCCGAAGCGGCATTTGGTTCGTCAAGAAAATTTTAGTACAATCCTGCTGGTATGTCAAACCGAGCAGCCGCCTGGAGAGGAGAAAAGTTTGGCCCCGGCTCCACGGGAAAAGTCGGAGGAGACCGCCCCTCTGGCCGCCTGGCCGGCGGCAGGGGAGAGCGGTCTCCTGCGGTATAGAAGTTTTATGTCTTTTCCTCGGGGCGGCGCTGGGTGAGGGGGAAGCGGACCCTGGCTGTGAAAAGATCCGCCTGGATATCGATGGAGAACGTGCCGCCGCAGGCCTCGGTAAAGGTGCGGGCGATGGACAGACCCAGGCCGCTGCCTCCGTCGGTACGGCTCTCGTCCCCCCGGACAAAGCGGGCGGTGAAGTCCACGCCGGAGGGCAGCTCATCCCGGGAGGTATTGCGCAGGCTGGCCTCGGCATGGGTTTGGGTGCAGTCCAGGGCGAGGTAGATGCGGGAGCCGGGCAGGGAGTACTTCAGGGCGTTTCCGATGAGGTTCTGGAACACCCGGTAGAGGCGATCCCCGTCGGCCTCAATCCATACCGGCTCGGCGGGCAGCGTCTCCTTAAGGGAGAAGCCGCTCTCCTGGATAGCCTCGTTCATGTCTGCCAGGGTCTGGCGCAGCAGCTTGGCCAGATCCAGGGGGGCGAGGGTTACCGGCAAGTTCCCCGAGGCCGCTTTGCTCACCTCAAAGATATCCTGCACCATGGCCTGCAGCCGCTGGGTCTTTTCCCATAGGATGCGGATATATTCCTTCACGTGCTGGGGCAGATCCTCCTCCTGGCGGAGCAGGTCGGTGTAGCTGACCAGGGAGGTGAGGGGGGTCTTCAGATCGTGGGACACGTTGGCAATGAGCTCCACCTTCATCCGCTCGCTCTTCATCTGCTTCTCCAGAGCGGTGCGCAGGCCGGCCTCCATCCGGGAGAGCTGCTCCGCCGCGGCGGCAAAGTCGCTGTCTGCCGGGAGGGGCACATCCTCTGCCGGCCTGCCCTGGGTGGTATTCTCAATGCGCCGGAGGAGCAGATCCAGATCCCCTGCCGCTTTTTGGTTGGCCCGCACCAGCAGCACCTGGAGCACGATGAGGGCCAGCCCACCCAGGCACAGAAGAGCCAGAAGGATGGGGCCAAAGCCGGCGTAGAGGTACCTGGTGTACAAAATGGGGACGCTGAAGATGCAGAAGAGAAAGAAGGGAATGGCGGCAACAAGCTGCCAGGCTGCACGCCGGGCGGCCCGGCGCTGGGCGGAGGTGCGCTGCTCACCGGCCCGGAACAGCCGGGCAAGGGCGGCGCAGAAGCTGTTGTAGCACAGCCGCCCGAAGTTGTAGCGCAGATCGTTGAGGTAGAGGGCGTAGATCCACCAGAAGAGGAGCAGGCCGAAGGGGAAGATCCACGGGTTGTAAATGAGGCCGTCCAACCAGCTCAGCAGCCAGAAGACGGACAGGACGGTGGGAATGAGCAGCAGTACCTTGACCTCCAGCCAGATGTGCCCGGTAAACCAGGCAATGGCCCGGTCCGCCTTTGCCTTGTATTTGCGCCAGAGGATGTACCACACCACCAGGGCGGCCCCTCCCCCCAGGGAGAGGAAGAGTATATCCAGTACAGTGCGTAGGAATTGCTGATCCTGGGCTACCTCGTAGAGGCCGGTGTAACCGCTGTAGCTGTGGCTGGTGCGATAGAGAAGGGGCTCCTGGGCGGCGGCCAGCACCACCTTGATGTTCCGGTAGGCCTCCGGGGTGGGGATGTTGCGGTAGCCCGGCACCTCCCAGTCCCCGTCCTCCGGGCGGTAGGAGCCATCACCGTATACATCTACCTCCTGATTGTCCTTCCAGATGCTCACCGTCTCCCCGTCAAAGATCAGGGCGAAGTTGTACCCCTCCGGGAGGGCAAAGGGGTCGAGCGCATCGGTGTTGGACACCAGCTCCTCCCCGTCCAGAGTGACAACGTAGAGCATATTCTGATCCTCCGGCTCCAGAAACTCCGCGTCCGCCGGGTCGGGCCGGGGATTGATATCCTCTCCCTCCTCTGCGGGCAGGGCGGAGAGCTCTCCGGTGGAGGCGTCCGGCTCCACGGTGGACGCAGGGGCAAAGGTTGCCACCGGCGTATTGCTGTCATCCGCAATATCGTAGAGCAGCCGGTCTGCGTCCTGCCAGTCGCCCCCGGAGGCGAATGCCAGCATATAGTTGAGCTGACGGGTTACCTCCCGGCGGAAGGCCGATGTGTTCTGATAGTCCCGGGACAGACTGTCCGCAGATATGCTGCCGCTGCCCAGGGCAACCGCCAGGACAGAGCCCACCCCGAACAGCAGGCTGAAGCCCAGGACAAAGGCCAAAAAGGCCACGGCGGGTTTAATGCTTCTCGATTTTGTATCCAATGCCCCACACCACCTTTAAGTACTCGGGCTCTCTGGGATTGAGCTCGATTTTTTCACGGATTCGGCGCACATGAACCATTACGGTGTTCTCGGTGGCATAGGCCTCCTCATTCCACACCCGGCGGTAGATCTCCTCGGCGGGGAATACCCGGCCCAGGTTGCGCATGAGCAGGTCCACGATCTTCAGCTCCGTGGCGGTGAGACGAACCGGCTCTCCGTCGGCCAGCAGGGTGCGCTCCTCCGGGCGGTAGCACAGCCGGCCGGTGATAATCTCGTCCCTCTGTTCGGCGGCGTTCACGTCCCCCAGCTGGGTGTACCGCCGCAGCTGACTGCGCACCCGGGCCACCAGCTCCTGGGGGTGAAAGGGCTTGGCCACGTAGTCGTCCGCCCCCATGGACAGACCCAAGATCTTGTCGGTCTCCTCACTCTTGGCGGAGAGGACAATGATGGGCAGGTTGCGCCTCTCCCGGATCTTCATCACCGCCGACAGTCCGTCCAGCCGGGGCATCATCACGTCGATGAGAATAAGCCGCAGGGCGGGGTCGGCAGCCAGCTCCAGGGCCTGCATACCGTCATAGGCCTTCAGAACCCGGTAGCCCTCCTTCTCCAGCAGGATGGAGATGGCCTGGACGATTTCGGCATCGTCGTCCACCACCAAAATACACTCGTTCATATTACGCCTCCTCCGTGTATGCCTATCCTACCAGCTCTTTCTTTCAACCGGCTGGTGAGGAATCTGTCAAATCTCTTACAATTCGGTATCATACCACATCCCATTACCATGAGCAAATCTGCAAAGACAGGGAAAAAGCGGCGCCGCAAGGCGCCGCTTCTGCACGGGTCAGAGAAATTTCTGCATCTGCTCAATATTTGCCTGCTCGGTTTTCAGCAGCTTGTCGGCCAGATCCTGCACCCGCTCGTCCCGGCCGTTGTAGTCGTGCAGGTGCTTCAGACTTTTGGTCATACCCATGGTGTTGCCCTGGATCATCATCTCCGCCAGCTTGGAGGTGGAGGGGTCGGCTATGGCCTTGATGGAGGTCATCATCTGGGCGGACAGCTTGGCCACCGGGCTGACTCCCTTGGGGCGCTCTCCCCGCTCCCGCAGCATCTTGCTGGTGGCCGCCCATAGCTTGTCATACTCCGCCTGCTGCTGCTTCAGTGCCTGCCGGAAATCCTCCTGCCGGGCGTATTTCAGCACGGAGGCCACACCGTCCCGGCCCATATCGGTTGCCTGGTAGACATAGTCCAGCATCTCGGTCTCGTTGAGCATGGAATATCACCTCTGTATGGTAGTATTCCATGGGCGGAGGAAACTATGCGGATTCGCCGGATGGGACGGAGGCGGTCAGATGGGCGATCATGGCCGCCTTGGCCGCCTCAGGCTGCTGGGCAGCCAGGGCGGAGTAAATTTTTTCGTGCTGCCGGGCCACCAGACTGAGTTGTTCGGGGGCGTTGCTTTTCATGCGGGTGAAGCCATCCACCACGCCCTGCCGCCAGATGCCCGAGACAGCGATGATGGTATTGCATAAAAGAATGTTGTGGCTGGCCTGGGCAATGGTCAGGTGGAAGCCCATGTCCGCCTGGATTAGCTCCTCCAGGGACGCGTCGGGGTCAAACTGCTCCAGCTGGGTATGGAGCAGCGCCAGCTCCTCCCCGGTGGCCCTGTTGGCCGCGTGGAAGGCGATCTCTCCCTCGATAAGGATACGAAAGTCCTTGTACTCCCGGGCGGTGGCACTGCGGGTGGTGGCGGAGAGAGGGGCGGAGGAGATGATCTCATACAGGCTGTTTACATAGGTGCCCCGCTTGGTGCGGCGGATATAGCCGAACTGGGCCAGCATGGCATAGGCCTCCCGCAGGCTGCTGCGCCCGATGCCCAGCTGGCTGCACAGCTGGTTCTCATTGGGAAAGCAGTAGCCCCCGGGCAGGGTGCCGTCGATAATGCGTGCACTGATATAGTCAAAGAGCCGGGCGGAGAGATTCTGTCGATCCGTAGAGAAATCCATCCAAAAATCCAAATCCATCATGACTGCCTCACACCACAAATGTAGTAAAAATAAAGATCAGTATGGGCATGGTAATCAGGCTGAGCAGGTTGGAGAGCACCACCACCTTGCTGGCAAAGAAGGCGTTGCCGCCGTAGGTGTTGGCAAAAGCGCCGGCAGTGAGGGGGGCGGGGGTGGCAAAGACGATGACCAGCATGCTGATGAGATAGGGTTCTACCTTCAGTACCAGCAGCACCGGGATCATCACCGCCGGGAAGAGCGCGATGCGGATAAGGGAAGTATACCACACACTGGCAGGGCGCACAATCTCCCGCAGCTTGTTGCGGCTGACAATGCTGCCCGCCACCAGCAGGGCCAGAGGAATAGTCATCTCTCCGCACCAGGAGATGGGGCGGCTAAGTACGTAGGGCAGGGAGAGGGGTGTGAGAAAGAGCACCAGTCCGATGACAGTGCCGAGAAAGCCTGGATTGAGAAAGATCTTGCGCAGATTGGGGTGCTGAGAGCGACAGAGGATAAAGATGCCGTAGGAGAACATAAAAAAGTTAAATACCACATTCATTACCGCCGCGTAGAATACCCCGTCGGCACCATAGAGAGCGGAGAGCACCGGGATTCCCATAAAGCTGGCGTTGCCGAACATGGTGGTGAAGTGCCGCACGGACATGGTGTCCGGCGGGTTCTTCCGCAGGCGCACCTCCAGCTCGATGATCAGCAGGAGAACCAGGCAGATGATTGCTGAAAACGCCACCAAAATAACGCTGTTGCGGAACATTGACCTGTCAAACTCCCGATCCATGGAGGAGATGATCAGCAGGGGAAAGGTAAAAGAGAGCACCAGGGTACTCATCTTGTTGGACATCCTCTCATCGATCAGGTTCCGCTTTCCCAGCACCAGTCCGCAGCCCATGATGATGAAGAGAACCACAATCTCCAGCAGTGCCTGTTTCATAAAAAACTCCCTCTTGTTCTATGATGTCTGACAACTGATAATTTACTACAGGGCGAGAAAAATAGCAAGAGAAATTTTGGATCTCTTCAAAAAAGGTTTATATTTGGTTCACAGTTCGTTCAACAATTGGGAGGGGGGAAGTGCTATCCTAAGGATGCGACCAGGAAGCAACAGGAATTAACTCTCTCTTCTCTCCCTCTCTCAACACACACACAGGGAAACCGGACTTGTCCCAAAGGACAGGTCCGGTTTTCTCTGTCTTATGGTATACTCAAAACAAGCAGCTTAAAAAGTTCTGAAAGAGCTGTAACAAATAGAGCTCTGGGAGAACAAATCCACAGACAGGCGAAAGGGGGGAGCGGAGATGGCCCAGGACGGCGGGGATCTGTACGAACAGCACGCCCGGTATGTTTTTCGCTACCTGTTTGCCCTGTGCGGCGACGGAGACACGGCAGAGGAACTGACCCAGGAGACCTTCTGCCAGGCGCTGCAGGGCTTGGCCTCATTCCGCGGTGACTGTACCCCACAGGTTTGGCTGTGCGCCATTGCCAAGCGGCTGTGGTTCAAGGAGCTGGAGCGGCGCAGGCGGACAGCCCCCCTGGAGGAGCAGGCCCTCTCCCAGCTGCCGGCCGCCGAGGACCCGGCGGCGGAGGCGGAGCGGCGCAGTGAGCGTATGCAGCTCTACAGGGCTATGCAGGGGCTGGAGGCGGAGACCAGGGAGGTTATTTACCTGCGCCTGGCAGGGGAGTTCTCCTTTCGGGAGATTGGGGCAATCCTGGGCCATACGGAGGTATGGGCCAGGGTACGCTTTTACAGGGGCAAGGAAAAGCTGATGAAGCTGATGGGAGGCGGCGGGCATGGAGAAGGATAGGCTGGCGTGCTGTGTGGTGCGGGATCTGCTGCCCGCCTACCTGGAGGATCTCACCGAGCCGGAGACGGCGGAGCTGGTGAGAGAGCACTTGGCGGGCTGCGAGGCCTGCCGGACGCTGGAGCAGGATATGGGCGCTGCAATCCCTGTGGATCAGGCGCCCAGAAGAGCACTGAACTTTCTCAAGCGGGTGAAGCGCACCCGCCTGCTTGCCGCCGTTCTGGCCGCAGCGCTGGCTTTGTGGTGTATGTGGTGGCTCTACGATCAGGAGTACCACTACCCCAACACGGAGGCGGGCCGCCTTGCAGCGGTGGAGGAGTATATTCCGTCCCCGGCGCATTCTACCATGCAGCACGGGGTCAAGGCGGGAACCTCTCTCCGTGTGGTAGACTATGCCCAGCGGGGAAGGGAGCTGTATATCGCCTATGGGGCGGAAAACAGGGACAATGTCCACGGTATTCTCTGCCTGGAGCAGGGCTGGAACGGCAAGTATCAGCCGGTCAGCGCCAGTGAGAACCCATTTCCCTATACCGCAGGGGTCTGGGGTGAGACCGTGCGGGAGGGAGAAGCGGGCGGCGATCAGTTGTTTGCCCTGGTGGGAGAGGGCTGCCGGGAGATTTACGGAATTCTGGTCACTTATTACGTGACACGCAGCGATGTGGGGAATGGGGAAGGTTTCCAATCCTACCAGGTGGCCTACGAGGTGACTCAGCCTGATTTTCTCTGGCTGTTCGAGCTGGAAACGCTGGAGAGCGAGCTGGGCATTCCGGCAGGGAAGCTGGACAGAGTGGGCTATGTGGAGGTAGCTCTCCTGGATAGGGAGGGGAAGGACGTCACTGCAGCGTATGTAGATGAGGAGGTATCCGACAACTGGAGCGGCGGGAAGAGTACGGCGGAGCGGTCTGTGCTCTATGTCTTTATGGGAATTGTGGCCGCTCTGGGCATTGTGTTTATACGCTATTTTCTGCGCAGAGATTAGAAAGTTGCGTGACAAGATCACGGTAATTGCCGGGCATCTTTGGTATGCTGAGTCCATAAGAAAAACCGGCGGCCCCAAGCCTGGCCGATACGGCGTGAAAGGGAGATTTATATGGGCTTTTTTGATTTTTTCCGGGGAACGGACATCAATGATGGGGTGCGGCGTTATCTGGACACCCCCGGCTCTCTGCTTGTAGATGTGCGCACCCCGCAGGAATACCGGCAGGGTCACATTCCAGGCAGCAGAAATTTTCCCCTGGGGGAGACCGACGAGTTGGAAAAGCAGGTTCCCGACCGGGAGACTCCGCTGTTTGTTTACTGCCTCAGCGGCTCCCGCAGCGGGAGAGCGGCGGGGGTCCTGCGGCGTATGGGCTACAAAACCGTGATCAACATCGGCGGTATCAGCGGATACCGGGGAAAGGTGGAGCGCTGAGATGAAGGTTGTGATTGTGGGAGGCGTGGCCGGAGGAGCCACTGCGGCGGCCCGGATTCGCCGTCTGGATGAGCAGGCGGAAATTGTGGTTTTTGAGCGCTCGGGCTATGTGTCCTATGCAAACTGCGGCCTGCCCTACTACATTGGCGGCGTGATCACAGACCGGGAGGAGCTCACCCTCCAGACCCCTGAGAGCTTCTGGGAGCGGTTCCGGGTGAGTATGAGGGTGCGCCACGAGGTGACCGCCCTGCACCCGGAGCGCAAGGCGGTCACCGTGCGCAATCTGGACACCGGTGAGGTCTTTGAGGAGCGCTATGACAAGCTGCTCCTCTCCCCGGGGGCAAAGCCCACCCAGCCGTCCCTGCCCGGCGCCGGCTCGGATCGCCTTTTCACCCTGCGCACGGTGGAGGATACCCTGGCCATCCGTGCCTTTGTGGAGCGGGAAGAGCCCAAATCCGTTGTGCTGGCCGGTGGCGGCTTTATCGGCCTGGAGCTGGCGGAGAATCTGCGGGAGCTGGGGCTGGAGGTCACCATCGTCCAGCGCCCCAGACAGCTGATGAACCCCTTTGACCCGGAGATGGCTGCCTTCCTCCACGCCAAAATGCGGGAGCACGGGGTGCGCCTGCTGCTGGGGCGGTCTGTGGAGGGCTTCCAGGATACCGGGAGCGGTGTGCGGGTACTCCTCAGGGATGAACCTGCCCTGGAGGCGGACATGGTGGTGCTGGCCATCGGCGTGACGCCGGATACCGTCCTGGCCAGGGAGGCGGGGCTGGAGCTGGGGATCAAGGGCAGCATCCTGGTCAATGACCGGATGGAGACCTCGGTACCCGACATTTACGCCGTGGGGGACGCGGTGCAGGTTCGCCACGCAGTTACCGGACAGGCCAGCCACATTGCCCTGGCCGGGCCGGCCAACCGGCAGGGGAGGATTGCCGCCGACAACATCTGCGGCGGGGACAGCCGGTATCCCGGCTCCATGGGCTCCTCGGTGCTCAAGGTGTTTGACATGACCGCCGCTGTCACCGGCGTGAAGGAGGAGACCGCCAGAAAGGCGGGGATTGACTGTGACAAAGTCTATCTCTCCCCCCTGAACCATGCGGGCTACTACCCCGGCGGAACGGTGATGACCATGAAGGTGCTCTTTGAGAAGGGGACCTACCGCCTGCTGGGGGCCCAGATTGTGGGCGGCCAAGGGGTGGATAAGCGGATTGATGTGCTCTCCGCCGCCATCCGGGGCGGGCTCACCGCTCTGGATTTGACGCAGCTGGATCTGGCCTACGCGCCGCCCTATTCTTCGGCCAAGGACCCGGTGAATATGGCGGGCTTTATGGCGGAGAACCTCTCCCATGGGCTGCTGCGCCAGTTCCACCTGGAGGATCTGGAGTCCCTGCCCCGGGACGGCAGCGTTACCCTGCTGGACGTGCGCACCCGGGAGGAGTATGAGAGGGGGCACATGGAGGGCTTTGTGAACATCCCGGTGGATGAGCTGCGGGATCGGCTGGGAGAGCTGCCCGGCGGAAAGCCGGTCTATGTGGTCTGCCAGAGCGGCCTGCGCAGTTATGTGGCCTGCCGGATGCTGGAACAGCGGGGCTATCCCTGCTATAACTTCTCCGGCGGTTACCGGCTGTATGAGACTGTAGTACTGGATCGCCTGGCTGCCAGTACTGCCCGGCCCTGCGGCCTGGAGATAAAATAATAATACCGCCCGCCGCATTTTTGCGGTGGGCGGTGCTTTTTCATGCAGATCCTATTCTGACAGGCGGCGCAGGCCGGCGGCGTCCGCAATTTCCACAGTTCCCCGGGACAGGCGGACAAGCCCCTCTCCCTGGAAGTAGCGGAGCATTCGGGTCACCACCTCCCGGGCAGTGCCCAGGTGATTGGCAATCTTCTCGTGGGTGATGGAAAGCCTTGTACTGTCCTCCAGAGTACTTTCCTCCAGGAGAAAGGCAGCCAGTCGCCGGTCAAAGCTGTGCCACATCACCTGTTCCATCAGCCAGGTTACCTGGGAGAAGCGCTCCGCCATCAGTTTGTTGGTAAAGTTGGCCAGGGGTGCGGAGGCTTCCATTACTTCCTGGTAACGCTCCGGGGGGATCAGCCAGAACTGTGTGTCCTTTTCCGCCTCCAGAGCAATATTCAGGTGCAGCTGCCCCATGGCGCAGGCGGCGGAGAACAGACAGAGATCCCCTTGAAACAGACGGTAGAGGGTAATCTCCCGCCCCTCGGGGGAGAGAATGAAAGCGCGCAGCTGGCCCTTCCGCACCAGCAGAAGGCCCAAGCAGTCCCCGGCACCTCCGTGAAGCAATGCGCCCCGCCCGGCATGGCGGGGGACAGCTGCTCCCGTGAGGGCTTCACGCTGCTTTGCTGTCAGTCTGTCCCAGACGGCAAAACCGTCTGCCAGCTCCATATGCCTCACCCCTTTCTATGGGGACAGTATAGTGGAATTCTTGCTTTCTGTCAAAAGATTTGCAAGTCTCATTCAGATAGCAAATTAAATCGGAATAACCGTTGCAAAGCTGATATTCACCAAACCGCGTACAAACGATTTCATTGATTGAGAACGGTGGGCGAAAGGCTGCCATTGAGATCGCGACGAGGCTGCTCACAACACAAAACTGATCTTTCGGATGGAGTTTGTCCGCCGGGCGGACGTGCAGACAGAGACCATTGAGCGCTATGTTCGAGAGGGCCTGCGCCAGGCAATTCTTCAGGGCCAAAGTAAAGGTTGCTTTTATGAACTGGCCGTTCTATAATTTTTAAAAGAGCAATCGATAAAACGGATATGTCTATCAGTTTCGCCAGGTGTCCTGCCAGCCTGGACAGCCGTGCCTTCGTGCCGGACAATGTTCACCTGAGTGGCGCCGCCGGTCAGAGAGAGAGCACCTGATACTCCTGCTCCAGCAGATCCATCCACAGCAGCTTCCCCGCCAGAGGGCTGGACCGGCCGCACAGAAGCCTGATGGCCTCGCCGGCCTGGACAGCCGCGCACAGACCCGCCGTGGGCGAGAGGCTCCCCTGATCCGGATGCGCGGGGGCATCCGCGGGGTAGAGCCGCTCCATCAGACCGCTCTCCGGCAGGATCACCGCCGCCTGGGCATACCATCCCTGAATGGCCCCGTGCACCAAGGGGATACCCGCCTGGCAGCAGGCTTTGGCCAGGACGCGCCGGGCGGACGGGCTGTCCAGAGCGTCCAGGGCCAGATGGTGGCCGGCAATCAGGCAGTCGGCATTTTCTGCTGTCAGGAAGGTGGGAACGGCCTTTACCGTGACCTGCGGATTCACCAGGGCGGCCCGCTCACATGCGCACTCCGCTTTGGACCGGCCCAGACTTGCTGCGTCGGCCAGCAGCTGGCGGTTGAGATTGCTGGGTGTAAACCGGTCCCCGTCGCACACCGTGATGGTTCCCACCCCGACCCGGAGCAGATGCT
>CALWWS010000013.1 GCA_944385305.1 uncultured Oscillospiraceae bacterium
ATCGCCGTGGGGGCGGTGGTGGCCCTCCACCTGTGGAAGCACAACAACCTGCTGTCCATCTTCGGGGGCACCATTCTCTACATGGTGCTGGTGCAGGCGGTCTTTGTCTGACCCCCGGCGGCCCGCGGAAACTTCCTTTCCGCGGGCCGCTTTTTGTAACCGCCGGGGAATTTTCCGGTCTATATAGGTGAAGGAGGTGGGAAGGTCATGGAGGATCGGGATCTGGTGGAGCTCTTCTGGCGGCGCAGCCCCCAGGCGCTGGAGCTGACCCAGCAGGCCTACGGCCCCTACTGCCGGCGCATCGCCCTCAACTTTCTGGACAGCCCGGAGGACGCGGAGGAGTGCCTGAACGACACCTGGCTGCGGGCGTGGAACGCCATCCCGCCCCAGCGCCCCGCCCGCCTGGCTCTCTTCCTGGGCAAAATTACCCGCAACCTGGCCCTCAACCGTCTGGAGGCAGGCCGGGCCCAGAAGCGGGGCGGGGGGCTGACGGTGGCCCTGGAGGAGATGGAGCAGTGCCTGCCCGCCCCCCGGCGGACGGGGGAGGCGGCGGACGCCGCCGAGCTGGCCCGCCTCATCAGCCGCTTTCTCCGCGCCCAGCCCCTGCCCGCCCGGACAGCCTTTCTCCGGCGGTACTGGTATGGGGACGGCATCGGGGAGATCGCCGCCCGCGGCGGCATGACGGGAGGAGCGGTGAAGGTCAGCCTGCTGCGCACCCGCCGGAAGCTGAAGGTATTTTTGGAACAGGAGGGAGTGAGCGTATGAACGCCCGAACCATGAAACTCCTGCGCGCCCTGGGGGAGGTGGACTCCGACCTGGTGGAGCAGGCGGAGCAGCCCCGGCCCCGGCGGCCCGCGGGCCGGATTGCCCTTATCGCCGCCGTGGCGGCCGCCGCTTTGTGCATTGCCGCCGCCGGACTGCTGCCCTGGGACGAGCTGCTCCACCGCACCTACCGCCCCAGCCACGCGGCGGTGGAGGAGCTGACCGGCGGGGTGGATTCCCAGGTGGTCACCGGCGGCAGCGGGGAGGTGACCATTACCGTCCGGCAGGCCATCGGCACCCCGGACACCCTGACCCTCTCTGTGGAGACCGCCCTGGGGGGCGATCTGCTCACCGGCCTGGGCGCCGGGGAGGGGACGGTATCCCCGGAGGACGTATCCTTCTACCCCGTGCAGGCCGACCCGGCCCAATTCCAGGGGCTCAGCTGCGAACAGGCCCGGGCCGGGCTGCGCGCCCTGGGTTTCTTCTCCGACGCCGCCGTCCGGGTGGAGAGCGAGGACTTTGACCGGACGGAGAACCTGGCCCGGAGCGTCATCACCCTCTCGGTGGGAGAGGGGCGGCTGGATGAGGGGGAGCCCATTACCCTGCTCATCGGCGGCCTGACCTGGCACACGGAGGAGGGCGGCGACCTTCCCCTGGCCCAGGGGCCCTTCCTGCTGAGCTGGACGCCCCGCTTCCAGGGCTCCTCCTACCGCATTGAGGTGGAGGACGGGGAGGTGACCGGCTGGGTGGAGCTGTCCAACCTGAGCCTGCGGGCGGAATTTCAGAATATCACCCGGGCCCAGTATGAGGACCTCTCCCGGGTGCGGGTGCTGGACAAAAACGGAGAGGTCATCCCCCTGATGGCGTCCTCCTCGGGCGGCGGCAGCATTTCGGAGCAGACCGGCACGGGGACGGGCAGCCTCATCCTCCAGTTCCGCCGGGCCATCGCCCTGGAGGACGCGGCGGTGCTGGAGATCGGCTCCTACCGCCTGGAGCTGCCCGGCACAGCGCAGGCCGAATAAAACATACACAGGGACAGCCCCCGGCGGCCATAGCCGCCGGGGGCTGTCCCTGATTGCATTTACGGGAGGATAATCCAGGTCAGCGGCAGCTCCTCCGTGCCCGACGTCACCCAGACGGACAGCTCAATCCCCACCCCCAGGGCCCGGCGCAGCGTGTCCAGATCCTCGGTGAGAACCTGTCCCTCCCACGCCCGGGCGGACACGGCCACCGGCCCGTTCCGCCCCTCTACCCGGGCAGTACCGCTGTCCGGATCCCAGGTATAGGAGAGCCCCAGACCGGCGCACAGCTCATCCAGGGAGAAAAAGGGGTTGCCGTCCCCCCGGATATCCAGGCTGGGGAGCGTAAAGGTCTGGTAGTCCTCCGCCCCCTCCCAGGGAGAGGAGGCGCCGCCGGACAGGCTGTACACCCGGTCTCCCACCGCAATGCCCGTCACCCGGGAGAGATCCAGCACCTGATCAAAGCGCCAGATGACCTCGTAGCGGTCCCCCGGGGCCTCCGCCACCCGGGCGGTGGACACCGGCCCCTGGCCGGCAGTAAGCATGCTGGGGCTGGCCACACCGCCGTCCTCCAGCAGGAGGAAGGCCTGGGCAAACACGCTCTGGGTGGGCTGACCGGGGGGCAGCTCCAGCTCCAGGCGCATGCCGATGGGGCTGACCATTACATGGCGCACCGTGCACTCCTCCCCCAGGAGCATGGGGGCGGCCTGCTCCATGTCCAGCTCCACGGTGTCCACATCGGGGGCCAGAGAGACAGTCAGTCCCTCCTCCATCATCCCCAGGCGCAGCTCCAGGGGCCCGGGAGACTGGGTATAGGCCAGGGTCAGGTGGTAAAAGCGCCGGGTGGGCGTGTTTCGCTCCTCCTCCTCCCCGATGCCGGCGGAGAGGGGAATGCCGGCGGAGAAGACCAGGGTGTCCATGTTAAAGAAGCCGGGGCGGTTGAGCTGCTGGGCCGCCTCGTCCGTGTGGGCCTGGATGGAAAAGGTGACCAGGGCCTGGCAGGGGTCGGCCAGCACCTCCTCCACGGTGAGGGTCCACACTCCGTCGGTGACGCTGGCGTAGGGCTGCTTCACCTGTCCCTCCAGCACCTGGGTATCCCCCCGGAAGAAGGTTTGCAGCAGGCTGCTGCGGGCCACCGCCACGGCGCTGGTAACCGCCAGGGCGGCGATGACCGCCGCCGCCAGGGCGGTGCGCAGCGCCCGCCGGGATGGACGGCCCGTCCGGCCCAGCGCCCGGTTCACCCGGCGGCGCACGTCCGCCGGACGGGGGGCGGGCAGGGTCTCCGGCTCCAGCTCCAGCTGGCGGCAGAGCTTGTGCAGGCGTGTGTTCATACCATTCCCTCCTCAGTCAGCCATTGGCGCAGCTTTTTCCGGCTTCTGGACAGCTTGCTGCGCACGGTGGTGTGGTTGAGCCCCAGCGCTCCGGCGATCTCCCGGGTCTTCTCCTCATAGAAGTAGTAGCGCAGGACGACCTCCCGGTCGGGCTGCTCCAGCCGCTCCACCGCCTGCCACAGCCGCCGGGCATCCTCCCGGCGCTGGCTCTCCTCCTCCGGGCCGGGGCGCTGGTCGGGGGCCCCCTCCTCCAGGGGCAGACTGGCAGGCGGTGTGCGCAGCTTGTTGCGCGCCCGGTTGCGGGCCACGGCGGCCAGCCAGGGGCGCAGGCTGCCCCTTTGGATCTCCCCCGCGTGCTTCCACAGGGCCAGAAACACGTCGGCGGTCACCTCCTCCAGATCCTCCCGGCCTATCCCCACCGCCGCCCGGGCGGCCACGGCGGAGACATAGGGAGTAAACCGCTCCACCGCCTGCTCCAGGGCGGCCCGCTCCCCCCGGCGCAGCCGCTCCAGCAGCTTTTCCTCCTGCAAAGGGGCCACCTCCTTTCTCACCCTGATAGACACCCGCCGCCCCTGTTTTGTTGCACTGCCCGGGGAGAACACCGGCGGCGGCTCCGGCATAGGCTGGCGGTGAGGGCGCCCAATGGGTGCCCACCTGACTCGTGGGAGGAGTTTTCTTGTACCGATATCATTTCTTTCGGCGGGAGAGGGGGCGTGGTGCGCCATGAGACGCCCGGCCCTTCTGTCCTCCCGGCTGCGCGCCGCCCTGGGAACAGCCCACCCGGTGGACCGCAGCCTGCTGCTCTTCATGACGGTGCTGCTGGCCCAGGCGGTGTACACCCTGTTTTTTCCCGCCTCCGGTCAGGCCGCGGGAGACATCGACATTGTTGTGCGCACCTCCTCGGCAGCCATCTTCGGCTACTTCCTCGGCGCCAACTTTATTCGCCACACCACGCAGAGCGGACAGGCGCAGACCGTGGGGCAGGGGCATAGTCTGGAAACGGGGGGCGAGCCCTCCGCCGCCGGACCGGTGGCCAGAATCGGCTTTGACACCGGCGCGGCCCAGGCGGACCAGGGCGGCATTGCCATTCAGGCGGCGTCCTCTCCATCGGAGAATGCCACAGCCGGCTGCCTGCAAATCCGGGTGGCCACGGTGATTGGGCTTGCCTGCCTGATCGCCCTGCTGGTGCTGCGCAACCTGTCCCAGTGGGGATTACTGCCCGTCCAGTGGGAGGAAATTTCCGTCACGGCGGCCCAGCTGCGGGACTTCGTGTCAGGCTGCGTGGGCTTCCTCATCGGCAGCCCCACCCAGACCGCCGCCCCCTCCGACCCAGCCTAATCACTCACACAGGAGGTCTTTCTTATGGCCGATATTAAGTAGGATCTGCTCAGCCTGCAGTTTAGCGACAACTTTGCCCTTCAGGGAATGCAGGAGGCCAACATCGATCTGCAGCTGCCCCCTGCTCCCACTACCCTGGCCACCGTATACGGCACCGTCACCGACGGCACCGACCCCATTCCCAACGCCACCGTCAAGCTCTTTGACAGCGCCGGGCTGCCCTATCAGCACACCGTCACCGACGCCGCCGGCGCCTACACCATGACGGGCATCCCCGCGGGCACCTACAGCCTGGGGGCGGTGGCCGAGGGCTACCTGCTCAGCGACGCGGCGGGGGTCACCCTCTCCGCCGGGGCCACCACCCAGATGAATCTGGTGTGTCTCTCTGACGCCACCTTGTCTCTGGGTGCTATTGCCGGCACGCTCACTGTGGCCGATCCCCTGGGTGTTCCCACCCCCCTGGGCGGGGCCAAGATCACCCTGCAGGACGCCCTGGGCACCACGGTGGCGGTGACCTACACCGCCTCCGACGGCGAGTTCGCCTTCTACGACCTGGCCGACGGGGTGTACACCCTGCTCTCCTCCGCCGAGGGCTATCTGGCCGCCTCCAGCATGACCGCCGTCATTACCGGCGGCTCCATTGCCAACATCACCATGTCCATGGTGGTGGACAGCCGCACCTACAACGGCACGGTAAGCCGCATCATCCGGGACAACGCCGGGCAGGCGGTGGCCGGGTGCTTTGTGGGCCTGTACCAGGTTGTAACGGTGGGGGACGTAACCCAGGAAGTTCTGGTTGCCGTCACCAAGACCAACACCGCGGGGAAATACCTCTTCGGCGGCGTCACTGGCGGAGATTACCTGGTCAAGGCCAAGCTGGAGCGGTAAGCTCCGCCCTGCTGCCCTGCCGCCCCTTCTGCCTGCCCCCGGACGGGGAGGCCCACGCCCCCCTGTGCGCCTTTCCCGGCTTCCCCCTGTGCGTCATCCGCCTGGAGGTGCCCGACGTGCGCCCCGGAGACTGGGCCTGTCTGTGCCCCCGGACAGGGCGCTCCTGCTGGTGCAGGGCCCTGCCGGGCTGCGGCACGGCCCTGTTCGCGTATCTCCCCCCGGGGGAGTATGTCCTCACCCTGGGGCGGAAGTGCCTGCGCGCCCGCTTCCGGGTGGTTCTGCCGCCGGGGGGCAGCGTGATGGTGCGCTGTGAGCCGGGGGAGGGCTGGTGGTGCTGGCGGCAGGATTTCTTTCACACTTCCCTCAACGCCCGGCGGGCCCCCGTCCGGCCCGCCGGGTACAAACCGGGCGGCGGCGCACCCCGCGCCGCCGCCCCCCAAGGCGGTGATATTCTGTATAACAGCAGAGACATTAACGACCTGCGCCCCGACGTGGCGGCCAACTGCCGGGTGTTCCTGGAGCTGTGCAAGGCCCAGGGGCTCCAGGTGATGATCGCGGGCACCGTGCGGGACGAGGAATACCAGCTGGACCGCTACAACAAGGGGTACAGCAAGGCCAAGCGCCCCTCCTTCCACGCCCAGGGGGTTGGGCTGGCCTTCGACTTCTGCAAGAATGTCCGGGGCCACGAGTATGACGACCCGGTCTTTTTTCAGCAGTGCGGCGCCATCGGCGAGGCAGTGGGCTTTGAGTGGGGCGGCCGGTGGAAAAGCTTTCCCGACCGGCCCCACCTGCAGTGGAGCGGCCCGGGTAAGACCTTCAAGAGCAGCGACATCCTGGCCGGGCGGCTTCCGCCACCCATGCCCCTCTACCGGCCCCAAATTCCACCCCAGGAGGAAGAAGAGATGACCCAGGAACAGTTCAACCAGATGCTGGAGATCGCCCTGACCGCCCGGGCGGCGGAGCGCAAGGACAGCCCGGTCGCCGGCTGGGCGGCGGGAGCCTGGCAGGCCGCCAAGACCGCCGGCCTGCTGGACGGCAGTGACCCCCAGGCCCCCCTGACCCGGGAGCAGGCTGCCGTGCTGCTCCAGCGGCTCAAGCTCATCTGACGCAAAGACGCCGGCCCGCGCTGCGGGCCGGCGTCTCGTTCAATTAAGCCTCGTCCAGCTGGGCGGCCACCTCCGCCAGGTAGTTGGGCTGGTAGTCCTCGATGGTGCCGCTGTCGCAGGCGGCAGCCACGCCCGGGTCCATGGGCAGCCGGGCGAGCACCTTCAGGCCCAGATCGGCGGCCACCTTCTCGATGTGGCTCTCCCCGAAGATGGCGTGGCGCTTGCCGCAGTCGGGGCACTGGAAGTAGCTGTAGTTCTCCACCAGGCCCAGCACCGGGATGTGCATCATCTCGGC
>CALWWS010000014.1 GCA_944385305.1 uncultured Oscillospiraceae bacterium
GCCCCGGCCACACCGTCCGCTCCCAGTATGTGGCGGGCAAGGGCGTGCCCTGCCTGGTGGCCGTGGAGCAGAACGCCACCGGCAACGCCTATAAGATCGCCCTGGCCTACATCGCCGGCATCGGCGGTGCCCGCGCCGGTGTGATGGAGACCACCTTCCACGACGAGACCGAGACCGACCTGTTCGGCGAGCAGGCCGTGCTGTGCGGCGGCGTGGTGGATCTGATGCGCTGCGGCTTCGAGACCCTGGTGGAGGCCGGCTACGAGCCTGAGAACGCCTACTTCGAGTGCATCCACGAGATGAAGCTGATCATCGACCTTATCAACAAGGGCGGCGTGGGCATGATGAACTACTCCATTTCCGACACCGCCGAGTACGGCGAGTACGTCTCCGGCCCCCGCGTGCTGCCCTATGAGGAGACCAAGAAAAATATGAAGGCCGTGCTCCAGGACATCCAGGACGGCACCTTCGCCGGCAAGTGGATTGCTGAGAACAAGAACGGCCGCACCTTCTTCAACTCCAAGCGGGCCAACCTGGCCAAGCACCAGATGGAGATCGTGGGCGCCGAGCTGCGCAAGAACATGATCTGGGGCGGCGACTCCGATCCCGACACCGCCTCCAACTAAGCCCCGCGCAATTCCAGACAAAAAAGCCCCGGCTTCCGCTTTGAAAGCGGAAGCCGGGGCTTTTGCCTTTGTGCTTACTGCTCCCCCGCCGCGCAGCGCAGCAGCTCCTCGGGGGATACGCCGTACAGCCTGGCCAGGGCCAGCAGGTTGGCGGTGCTGGGGTCGGCCGCGCCGCTCTCCCACTTGCTCACCGCCTGGCGGCTCACCCCCAGAGTCTCGGCCACAAACTCCTGGGTCATCTTACAGCGCAGCCGGTGGGAACGCAGGGCCTCCCCCAGGTTTTTTGCCGTCTGCGCCTTCTCCTGCCGCACCGGGGCGCTGCGCAGGTACTTGTGCAGCGCCCGAATGATGAGTATCAGCAGGTAGACCCCCACCCCAAGGGGGATAAACAGAATAAAAAAGGCAAAGACATTGATTGTGGCCGCAGCGTGCATATCAGGCACCCTCCTCTTCTATGATGCCCCTATTTTAGCCCAAGCTCCCGGTTGCCTCCACCAACTATCCCGCAACTCTGGGTTGCCCGGGGGAAAAGGAGCTATTCCTCCAGCTCCAGGGCGTCGATGGAGTGGCGCATGTGGATGGCCATGGCGTGCTCCGCCCCCTCCTCATCCCGGCGGCGGAAGAACTCCAGCAGCAGGGCGTGATCCCGCAGGGTGTCCCGGGCCAGCTTCTCCTGCCCCTCCCCAGTGCGGATGGCCTGGCCCACTGCCTGGTTGATCATGGGCAGAAGCCGGGCCATGAACTCGTTGTGGGTAGCCCGCACAATGGCGGCGTGGAACTCCCGGTCCGCCCGGGTGCGGTCCTCTCCCGCCAAAATACAGGCCTCCACCCGCCCGCCCCAGTCCAGAATTTCAGCCAACTCCTCCGGGGTGGCTCGGCGGCAGGCCAGGCGGGCGGCGCTGGGCTCAAAGACGGCCCGCAGCTCAAAGAGATCCCGCAGCCGCCCCCGCATCCCCCCCAGCTTATCAAAGCCGAAGTTCTCCAGGTGCTCCACCCGCTCTGAGACAAAGGTGCCCTTCCCTCGCCGGATCTCCAGCACCCCCCGCTCGGTGAGGGCGCGCACCGCCTCCCGCAGGGTGGTGCGGCTGATCCCCAGCTCCCGGGCCAGCCCCAGCTCGTTGGGCAGCTGCTCCCCCGGCGCCATCCGCTTTTCCGCCACAATGATGTTGTAGAGCCGGTCCGCCGTCTGCCTGGACAGGCTTTTTTTCTCCATGGGCCCCTCCTCCTCTTGACAGGTCTGCCTCTATCATATAATATATCATCATACAACGCAAGCGTTATCATACAACTTGAGGAGGGTTTTTTATGCGCAGCGACAATGTAAAGCGCGGTGTGGAGCGGGCTCCCAACCGCTCCTTGTTCTACGCCCTGGGCTACACCAAGGAGGAGCTGGAGCGCCCCCTGGTGGGCATTGTCAGCTCCTATAACGAGATTGTCCCCGGCCACATGAATCTGGACAAGATTGTGGAGGCGGTGAAGGCCGGGGTGCGCCTGGCCGGCGGCACCCCGGTGGAGTTTCCCGCCATCGCGGTGTGCGACGGCATCGCCATGGGCCACGTGGGCATGAAGTACTCCCTGGTCACCCGGGATCTCATCGCCGACTCCACCGAGGCCATGGCCCTGGCCCACCAGTTTGACGCCCTGGTGATGGTGCCCAACTGCGACAAGAACGTACCCGGCCTGCTCATGGCGGCGGCCCGGCTGAACGTCCCCACCATCTTCGTCTCCGGCGGGCCCATGCTGGCGGGCACCATGAACGACGGCCGCCGCACCTGCCTGTCCCACATGTTCGAGGCGGTGGGCGCCTTTAAGGCGGGCACCCTGGACGAGGCGGGGGTGGAGGAGTATGAGAACAGCGCCTGCCCCACCTGCGGCTCCTGCTCGGGCATGTACACCGCCAACTCCATGAACTGCCTCACCGAGGCCATCGGCATGGCCCTGCGGGG
>CALWWS010000015.1 GCA_944385305.1 uncultured Oscillospiraceae bacterium
CACCTCCTCGGGTATTGGCAAGCTCACGGTTACCACTGTATCCGCCACGGCGCCGGGCAGCCTGAACGTGGCCGGACGCACCCTGGGCAGCATTCCCCTGGCTGATCAGGTTACCGTATACGAGCGGGTAGGGGAGAGCGCGGTGGTGGAGGTGGATTACGACAGCATCGTGCTCACCCAGATTGCCGCCTCCAAAATTGACTTTTACGCCACTGACGACCAGGGGCGGGTCAATCTCCTCCTCCTGGACGACGCCACCGGGGACGCCTACACCTACGGCCTGCTGGAGACGGGCACCACCAGCGGTGGCAGCGGAAGCCTGTCCTACTCTAACCGCACTGTCACCGTGGAAAACAGCGGGGGGCTCTCCCAGAGCTATTTCACGGGGCTGAGTATCCCCGACGAGACCATGGGCGGCATCGCGGTGACCGACGGGGAGAAGGTAACCGGCTACTGCGCGCTGACCAAAGTTTCCGGTGTGTCCCGCTCGGCCTTTGACTCAACCGACGCCGTAGTAGTGGACGGGGTGCGTGTCCCCATCAGCGACGGGGCGGAGGTCTACAATGAGAGCTCGGACTCCTGGGGCATGAGCGTGGAGGAGGCCAAGGGCTACGCCGATTCCTTTACCGTCTATTACAGCGGCACTCTGGGGCAGGACGCCCAGGTGCGTATCATCTGCATCAACTGAAAAAGGATGTGCCCCGGCTGCGAGAAGCGGCCGGGGCACATCCTCTTTATAAAAAAGACGCCAGCTCCGGCTGGCGTCTTTTTTCGTTATTACACGGCGCGGGTGACCTTACCCGAACGGAGGCATCTGGTGCACACATACACGTGCTTGGGCGTACCGTTGACAATCGCCTTGACGCGCTTCACATTGGGCTTCCAGGGGCGGTTGGTGCGGCGGTGAGAGTGGGAAACCTGGATGCCGAACACAACGCCCTTGTCGCAGAATTCACATTTGGCCATTCGCTTATACCTCCTCGCTCGTCAGGATAGCTTTACAAAGCATCGAATGATATGATAGCAGAATCAGCGGCAAAATGCAAGAGTTATTTTCAAAAATCACAGGCTTTTTCCATTTTGGTTGCAATGGGATTTAAAAAGGTGGTATACTCTATCCAAAGAGGGAAGGAGGGCGCGTATGGAGAGTCCGTACAGCGTGAAATTGGGTAAACTGATCCAGGAATTTAACCTGGAGGTGCTGCGGGGCGCCCAGGGATATGAGGATCGGGCTATCCGCACGGAGGACGTCAACCGCCCCGGTCTGCAGCTGACCGGCTTTTTCGACTACTTTGACCACAAGCGCCTGCAGGTGATCGGCAGGGTGGAGACCACCTATCTCTCCGGCCTCACCGCCCAGGAGCGGCTGCTGCGCTTTGAGCAGCTGCTCAGCCAGGATATCCCCGCCCTTATCATCTCCCGGGGGATGGAGCCCTACCCCGAGTGTATGGAGATGGCGGAGAAGTACGACCGCACCATCCTGCGAAGCCAGGATACCACCTCCGCCCTGATGAGCACCATCATCGCCGCGCTGAAGATCTATCTCTCTCCCCGGATCACCCGCCACGGGGTGCTGGTGGACGTGTACGGCGAGGGTGTGTTGCTGCTGGGCGAGTCGGGCGTGGGCAAGAGTGAGACCGCCATTGAGCTGGTCAAGCGGGGCCACCGCCTGATCGCCGATGACGCGGTGGAGATTAAGCGCACCGCCGCCCGCAGTCTGGTGGGTACCGCCCCTGAGCTCATCCGCCACTACATTGAGCTGCGGGGCATCGGCGTCATTGACGTGCGCCGCCTGTTCGGTATGAGCGCGGTGAAGGACGAGGCGGAGATCGACATGGTCATCAACCTGGAGCAGTGGAAGGACGGGGCCATGTACGACCGGCTGGGCCTGGAGAACCTGTACACCACCATTCTGGATGTGCAGGTGCCCTCCCTCACCGTGCCAGTCAAGCCCGGGCGGAACCTGGCGGTTATCATTGAGGTGGCCGCCATGAATAACCGCCACAAAAAGATGGGCTATAACGCCGCCCTGGAGTTCACCAAGCAGATCAACGAGCACTTTGACCAGGCCATGAGCGCCCAGCTCAACGCCAACTGAATTCCGATACTGACAAACCCGGCCCGGACTGCTGTCCGGGCCGGGTTCCTTTTACTCGTATTTCTTAATCGTCTTCTTTAGCTGCTGGGCCAGCAGCTCGGGGCAGGTGAGGTGGGGCGTATGGGCGCTGGGCAGCCAGGTGTAGGGGAAGCCGCCCCGCTTTGCGGTCTCAATGTTGCCGTAGGTGTGCCAGGAGGGGGTCCAGCAGCCCACTGTCCAGTCGGCGTGGGGGATGCGGGCGAGCTCCTCCTTGGTGTAGCTGTGGGAGTCCTGTACGCCGAAGTAGTACTGCATCCAGTAGGCGTTGTTGGCGTTGATCCGCTCCACCACCTCGGGGGCAAAGGCGTCGGCCGGACAAATTCCCACATAGAGGCTCATCTCATGGGGCAGAAAGCCGCTGCACCGGGCGGCATAGGTCTGGTTGATGGTCTGGAAGAAGTCAAAGGTAACCCCGGGCAGCTGCCCGTCCATCATCAGCGCCGCCTCATGTACCATGACATTCTTCACAAGCTCCGGGTAGAGTACACCCAGCATCAAAGCGCCCTGTCCGCCGGAACTGACGCCGAAGACGGAGGCCTTGCCCATATCCATGTAGCGGATAATGGCGGCCAGATCCTCAGCCAGTATTTCCGCCGTCACCTTCTGATCGACCTGTGGCATGGAGCGGCTGCCGCCCCGGGGGTCAAAGGTGACGACCGTGTACTCGTCGGCCATGAGCTCACACAGCTTGGCGTAGGGCTCGCAGTCGTTGGTGCCGTCCGGCATGACCACCAGCAAAGGGCCCTGGCCCCGCTGCTCTGCATACAGCGTGACGCCGTCGGCGGGGATGTGAAGAATCTTTTTTTCCATATCAATACCTCCCGTTATTTGATTGCGTCTATAATCACGCCGGACAAAAAGTCCAGCAGGTTCTCACAGATCTCGCCGTCAAAAAAGCCGTTGTATGTGCCCAGGCAGATGCCCTCCAGACAGGCCAGGACAAAGTGGGCCAAGACGGGCGCGGGAGCAGTTATGCGCAGTTCTTCGGCCAGCATTTGCAGCAGTACGGCAATCCACTGCTCAAACTCCCGGCGAATTTGAAGAGATAACTCCGGCTCATATTGTCCCAGAATGTACATATTCAGCGCACCGGTATAGACCAGCCTGGAGGAAGAATCCAGCTTGACTGCACAGAGAAGCAGTCCGCGTACATAGTCCTTGTCGCTGGAAAAATCGCTCCGGTGATGGGCCTGCACCCACTCCTGGGCCTGGCGGACGCTCTGATCCGCGATGTAGTCCAGATAGGCCAGCACAACCTGGCTGCGGCTTGAAAAATAGGTGAGAAGAGTGGGGTGGGGGATGCCGGCCTGGGCGGCTATATCCCGCACGGTGATTTTGTCAAAGGGCTTGCTGCGCAGGCAGTCTTGGAAGGCGAGGACAATTTTTTTCCGCTCTGCCTGGCGGTCCACAATGGCCGGCATAAGAAATCCTCCTGAATACTGATGTTGACCTGATGGTTATTATTGACCAAATGGTTATTATAATCATAAACCGGTATACCAGTCGTGTCAAGAGGCACACTGCCTTACAGGGAGAAAAAGTCCATTGACAAACCGGGCGGGGTGTACTATAATCCAACACAATATGAAACTGCGATGACAGGGAGAAGTAGCGGACTTTCGCCGGTGCAGAGAGCCCCCGTTTGGGTGAGAGGGGGAGCGGCGCTTTTCGTGAATACACCCTGGAGCAGCCGCCTGAACCGCCCGCAGGGCGCAGTAGGGCCGTGCCGGGTGCGCCCGTTACCGCGCCGCCGTGTGTCGGCACGGCATGAGGCCCTCTTTGTGAGGAGGGGGCGAACCAGAGGTGGTACCGCGTATTTTACGCCCTCTGTCCGGTGGGACAGAGGGCGTTTTTTGCGCCGGAGAGAAAGGAGAAAACAGCAATGACCGTATATGAAGAGCTCAAGGCCAGAGGCCTCATTGCCCAGGTGACCAACGAGGAGGAGATCTCCAAGATGATCAACGAGGGCAAGGCGGTGTTTTACATCGGCTTTGACCCCACCGCCGACTCCCTGCACGTGGGGCACTTTATGGCCCTGTGCCTGATGAAGCGGCTGCAGATGGCGGGCAACCGGCCCATCGCCCTCATCGGCGGAGGTACCGGCTATATCGGGGATCCCTCGGGCCGCACGGACATGCGGAACATGATGACCCCGGAGAC
>CALWWS010000016.1 GCA_944385305.1 uncultured Oscillospiraceae bacterium
GCCTGCGCCCCAAGGGCTCCACGGTGAACTCCACCGGCGGCGTGGCCAGCGGCCCCATCTCCTTCATGAAGGTCTTTAACGCCGCCACCGAGGCGGTCAAGCAGGGGGGCACCCGCCGGGGGGCCAACATGGGTATCCTCCGGGTGGATCACCCGGACATCATGGAGTTTATTACCTGTAAGAACAACCTCACCGAGATCACCAACTTCAACATCTCCGTGGGCATTACCGAGGCCTTTATGCAGGCCGTGCAGAGCGGCGGGGAGTACAATCTGGTGGACCCCTGCACCAGGCAGGTCACCGGCCGGCTCAACGCCCGGGAGGGGTTTGACACCATTGTGCACTCCGCCTGGCAGACCGGAGAGCCGGGCATCATCTTCCTGGACCGGCTCAACCGGGACAACGCTGTCCCCTCCCAGGGGGAGATCGAGTCCACCAACCCCTGCGGGGAGCAGCCCCTGCTGCCCTATGAGAGCTGCAACCTGGGCTCCATCAACCTGGTCAACCACATCCGCCCCACCGCCCAGGGCTGGGAGCTGGACACCGCTAAGCTGGAGGACACCATCCGCAAGGCGGTTCACTTCCTGGACAATGTGATTGAGGTCAACAAGTACCCCCTGGATGAGATTGAGCGGGTCACCAAGGCCACCCGGAAAATCGGCCTGGGGGTGATGGGCTTTGCGGACATGCTGCTGCACATGGGCGTGCCCTACAACAGTGAGGCGGGCGTGGCCCTGGCCCGGGAGGTCATGGATACGGTAAACACCATCGGCCACCAGGAGAGCCAGCACCTGGCGGAGATCCGGGGCGCCTTCCCCCTCTTCTCCCAGAGCATCTACAAGGACGGCGCCCCCCTGCGCAACGCCACCGTCACCACTATCGCCCCCACGGGCACCCTGTCCATCATCGCCGGGGTGTCCTCCGGGGTGGAGCCGGTGTTCGCCTACGCCTATATCCGCAACGTGATGGACCACACCCACCTCATTGAGACCAACCAAATCCTCAAGGACACCCTGGTGGAGGCCGGCCTCTACTCCCAGGAGCTGATGCAGCAGATCGTGGAGCAGGGCTCCCTGGCCCATGTAGACGGCATCCCCGAGGATATCAAGCGGGTGTTTGTGTGTGCCCACGACGTCTCCCCCATCTGGCACGTGAAGATGCAGGCCGCCTTCCAGGAGTACACCGACAACGCGGTGAGCAAGACGGTGAACTTCCCCCACTCCGCCACCAAGGAGGAGGTGGCCGAGGTCTACCGCCTGGCCTACACCCTGGGCTGTAAGGGCACCACCATCTACCGGGACGGCTCCCGCAACGAGCAGGTGCTCAACATCGGCAAGGTGAACGACGGCAAGCAGCCGGCAGAGAAGAAGGAAGAGCCCCAGGCCGACTACGGCCATATTCTCCCCCGATCCCGTCCGGCGGTAACCACCGGCTTTACTGAGAAGGTGAAGATCGGCTGCGGCAACCTGTATATCACCGTCAACTATGACGAGAAGGGGATCTGCGAGGTGTTCACCAACACCGGCCGGGCCGGCGGCTGTCCCAGCCAGAGCGAGGCCACCGCCCGCCTGGTGTCTGTGGGTATCCGCTCGGGCATGGACCCCAAGGAGATCATCCAGCAGCTCAAGGGCATCCGCTGCCCCTCCTGCCTGCGCCAGCAGGGCGTGCCGGTGATGTCCTGCCCCGACGCCATTGCCAAGGCTCTGGAGAAGGTGCTCAAGGTCTCCCAGAACGGCACCCACGAGCCTGTCCCCGCCCCCATGGCCGCCGGACAGCCCGCCCCCATCCCCCGGCCCGGGGTCTCCCCCGCCGAGGCCAAGCTGGCCAAGTACTGCCCCGAGTGCGGCGCCAAGCTGGAGCACGAGGGAGGCTGCGTCACCTGCCGGGACTGCGGCTACTCCAAGTGCGGCTGATCCCGCCAGAAGCAACCAGCGCCGGACCGTTTTTTCGGTCCGGCGCTGTCTGTTTTCCACTGTGCCTCAGCCCTCCTCCCGGAGGTCCTCCACCGTAAGGGCCATGAGAGTCTCCCGATCCGGGTGCTCCAGCCCGGCCACCCGGTCAGACTGCCGGGCCACCGCCCGCTCAAAGAGATTGCGCACATCCCGGGCATTTCCGAAGTTCTCGTCCCGGTTCTCATAGAGGCTGTCAAAATACTCTGAGGCATATTTCTCCACATTATCATCTATCGTATACCCATTTTTGCGGCACATGGAGGAGAAAATCTCCATCAGCTGCGCCCCGTTGTAGTCCTCAAAGAAAAAGTACTTGTTGAAGCGGCTCTCCAGCCCCGGGTTGGCGTGGATAAACTGCTCCATCAGCCCGGTGTACCCCGCCACAATGACAATAAAGTCCTCCCGGTGATCCTCCATGGCCTTGAGTAATGTCTCAATGGCCTCCCGGCCGAAGTCGTTGGGGGCGTCCTGGTTGGCCAGGGCGTAGGCCTCGTCAATGAAGAGCACTCCGCCCAGGGCTTTTTCAATCATCTGACTGGTCTTGATGGCGGTCTGACCCACAAAACCGGCTACAAGGCCCGACCGGTCCACCTCCACCAGCTGCCCCTTGGACAGCACGCCGATGGCCCGGTAGATCCCCGCCAGCAGCCGGGCCACCGTGGTCTTGCCTGTGCCCGGGTTGCCCAGAAAGACCAGGTGTAGGGACATGGGCGGGACGGGCAGCTGGTGCTCCCGGCGCAGCCTGCGCACCTTCACCAGATTGATCAGACTCTTCACATCTGCCTTCACCTTGTCCAGGCCGCACAGCCCTTCCAGCTCGGCCAGCAGCTCCTCCAGAGTGGGGAGCGGTTCCTCCTCTGCCTGCGCCTCCTGCTTCTCCCCCGTCGGGGCGCCGGTATCCCGCCCGGCCAGGGGGGCTCGCCGGGTGACAAACTCGGATGCGTCCAGCCCGGCATGCCCCTGCTCCCCCGGCCCCAGGGCGGCGGACATCTGCCCGGCACACCGGTTGACAAAGGCGGCCTCCTCCTCGCTGACCACGTCGTCCACTGCGGCAAACAGCAGCAGCATCAGCACAGTCAGATCAATAAAGCGCCGGGCAAGCGTCCCCCCCGTCTGCCTGCCCCACTCCAGCATCTTCCCAAAAAAGTTGGGGGAGCAAAAGCCTGGAAACTCCGCCACGGCGGTGGACAGCTCCCAGAAGAGAGCCGAGGGGGGCTGGTTCCCTCTGGTATAGATGGCGTTGTAGTACTCCACATGGCGGGGCGTCACCGCGCTCCCGTCCTCTCTCCAGACCCCCAGAGCGCAGGCGCGCATAAACCCGTCCACCTCCCGGGCAAACTGCGCTCCCAGCTCGGGAGCGGCGATCTGCCTCCGGAAGGCGGATATCCCGTCGCTGTACTGCCGGTGTACCTGCCCGGCATCAATGGAACCGCTCACCGCGCTTCCCCCTCCCTTTCCCGGGGCGGAGCGCCCCGCTGCACCCGTATTATATCCCAAAGTCCCCGCCGGTTCAAGGCGGGCAAGCAGTTAACATAAATATTAAAAAACATTTACAAATCATCTCCCACCGTTGACTGTTTTCCCCCCAGCGTGTAGAATGAGAGGGAAGTATGTCAACTGGAGGGATTCCTATGGCATCCAAGCGCTCCACCGGCACCCGGCCGGAGATGATCCACTGCGAATTCTGCGGCGAGGACTACGCCGCCTCCTATAAGCGCTGCCCCTTCTGCGATGAGATGGGGGATGATTACACCGAGGAGGAGGGCGGCCGGCCCCGGGGGGGCAAGCGGCTGCTGGGCGGCGCGCCCCGGGGAGGCGGCTATGGCGGTCCCCCCTCTGTTTTGAAGATTATCGGCACGGTGATCTCCCTGGCTCTGATTGTTGCGGCGGTAATCATCGTCATCTCCATCATCAAACCCCTGGTGGACAAGGGCCAAACCACTACGCCCCCAACCTCTCCCGCTGTGACCGATTCGGCCTCCCCCGCCCCCTCGGACACCCAGGAGCAGAATCCGTCGCCCACCGACTCCGCCCAGCCGGACGAATCGGCGCAGCCCAGCCCGGAGCCCAGCAATACAATCCCCGCTACCCAGACTGCCACTGGCTTTACCATCAACCGCAGCGACTTCACTCTGTCCGCCGCAGGGGAAACGTGGGATCTGGACCCCACCTTCACCCCCTCGGGCACCACCGGCACCATCACCTGGGTGAGCGACAAGCCGGAGGTTGCCACGGTGGATGAAAACGGCGTGGTCACCGCGGTAAACAAGGGCACTGCCAACATCACCGCCACTATGGCGGGGGGCTTCTCCCAGAGCTGTATCGTCCGGTGCAACTTCGCCGCGGTGAGCACCTCGTCGGGCACCCAGTCTGGGAGCAGCAGCACCACGGGCTCCCTCTCCCTCAACCACACCGACTTTACCTTCAGCAGCATGAGCGACCCCTCGGTCACCATGAAGGTAAGCGGCACCTCCTCCACCCCCACCTGGAGCATCTCCAACAGCGCGGTGGCCACCATCACCGCCGGAGGCGTGGTCTCCCCGGCAGGCAAGGGAACAGCCACCATCACCTGCACGGTGGATGGGCAGACCCTAACCTGTATTGTCCGCTGCAATTTCTGAAAATAATCCAACAAAATCAGGCACAGCCGCTTAAAACGGCTGTGCCTGATTTTGTTACAGGTATGGGGCCCCCCGGTATTCCTCCAGAGCCTCCTTGATGAAAATATCCACTTCGGGAATATTGCGGTGATTGAGCCGGTCATAGGCCAGATAAAAGGGAAGCCGGCACCCGTCCAGGAAAATGGGACACAGGGCCTGGGTAATACCCGGATGCCCATACCGGAGCTGGCAGCGCATTACGCTGGTAAACCCCAGGCCCTGGGTGGTGAGATCCACCGCCAGCGGCAGAGAAGACGCCTTAATCTCCGATTTTGCCTTGAAATGCAGCCGCTTCAAAGTCTCCTCGGTAATATAGCTCATCACCGCGATGGGCTTGCAGTGAATGATGGATACGCCGGTGAGCTTGGACAGATCCAATACCAGGGGGTGCTCCAGATCGGCGCTGGCGGTGTCGTACTCCGCCAGCGCCGGGTGCTCCCGCAGGCCGGCCAGATAGAGATCTTCATAACACAACAGCTCGGAACAAATTCCGCTGTCCGGTATCACGTCACACACAAAAGCGGCATCCAGCTGATGGGCGTTAATCCGCTGGCACAGATTTCCCGAAATATCCTGGATTGGGTCAATCTGAATCTGAGGATACCGCTTGAGCATCCGCGGAATGATTCTGGAGAGAATGTACTCTCCTGCCACCAGGGGGACACCCACCTTAATGGGCTTTCCCGAGAGCAGAGCGTGCTCCCGCAGCTCGTGGCGAAGGGTGTTCTCCAGCTCCAGAATGGCGCTGGCATAGGTGCAGAACTGCTTACCTGCACTGGTAAGCTGAATGGGGGTGGCGGAGCGGTCAAAGAGCACCACACCCAGCCGCTTCTCCAGCGTGCTGATATACCGGCTCAGGGCCGGCTGGGAGATGTAGAGCAGCTCCGCCGCCTTGCTGAAGCTCTGGCATTTCGCAATGGTAAGCGTATACTGGTAGTCCTTCTCGTTCACCTGATCCCCTCCCCCAGTCCACGTTCTGCAAAAATTCCAGCATAAATTCCAGTCTTTCCACAAAATTCAGCAAAAATTTTATGCCTGTTGCAGCAAATTACACCCGCCCAACATGGGGAGTTTCGGCTTCACTCCCCTTGTTTGCGCAGTTTTATTATTATATAACAAAAATGATATGTCAAGCATTTCAAAAGAGGTTTTTGACTTCTTAAAAAGTCAAGCATAAAATCAGCCATAAGAAAGGCGCCTGTACAAAGAAAAATTAGTGGTTTTGTCAACGCAGAATTGCCTCACAAAGACAATTCAAATTTTTTAAGGATGAGGTGCATATTATGTCCAAGATTCAGCTCGACGTCATCGTAAACCAGCGTGGAAACCGCACCGACGGCTTCATCAACTACGGGCAGAAGGCCGACTTGTCCTTCTACCAGATTCCCGTGATTATTGTTGAGGGCGGCAAGCCCGGTAAGACCCTTCTGGTGGACGGCGCCATGCACGGCGACGAGACCGAGGGCTCCGAGGCCATCATCAGGCTGGCCGGTGAGCTGGAAGGCAAGGAGTTTGCCGGCACCTTCATTGGCGTCCCCGCTCTGAACATGGAGGCCTTCACCATTGTCCGGCGCGCCACCCTCACCGATGAGTTCAACCTCAACCGCGTCTTCCCCGGCCGCAAGGATCAGTACATCACCCACTACCTGGCCGCCCACTACATGGAGCGTGTGGTCAGCCATGTGGATGCCGTTATCAACTTCCACGGCGGCGGCGACGTGCTGCACCTGGAGCCCCTGTGCGCCTTCTTGCCCTTCGACAGCCCGGACGACACCGCTGCCAAAATCTCCTACGAGATGGCCAAGGCCTTTAACGTGAAGTACCTCTGGTCCCAGCAGAATCTGCCCTTCGCCGGCATTACCTCTCTGGAGTACAAGAAGGCCTTTAACATTCCCACCATCATCCCCGAGGTCGGCTCCCAGTGCAGCCGCCTGCACAACCGCCAGCGGGACATTGAGATCTGCTACAACGGCATTAAGAACGTGATGGCCTACTTCGGGATGATCCCCCCCACCGGCCAGGCTCCTGTGGAGAACAAGGATCACATCGAGCTCAACTACCTGCACTCCCGCAACGGCGGCCTGATGACCCCCATCAAGAAGGAGGGGGAGTACTTCGAGGCGGGCGACCTGCTGTGTGTCATCGACGACATCTTCGGCAACCGGGTGGAAGAGCTCTACGCCCCCTGGAAGGGCGTGGGCATCGGCTTCTGGAGCGTACCTGTCATCCATCCCGGCGACTGGTGCTCTCTGGCCGGCAAGCTCATTGACCCCCCCAAGGACTACAAGGCATAATCATTCCAGTCTTTTCTGCGGCCTTTCCCGACCGCCGCGGCGGCCGGGTGGGACGGTACGTCCCACCCGTGTCCCCCGGCAGGCTGGTACTGGTAAATCAATTATTTTATAAAGAGAGGGGACACGAAGATGAAAAGAGTTCTTGCGCTACTACTCTGCCTGATGACGGTGTTTGCCCTGGCCTCCTGCGGCAACTCCAACAGCGACCCCGGCACTGCCAACTCCCCCAACGCCTCTGCCCCCGCTGACGGCGGCAATGCCAGCACCGATGTAGAGCCCGTGAAGATCAGCATCGCCACCCCCACCGCCGACGGCAACCCCATGCAGGATCTGGTCTACTACTTCGAGGAGAAGGTCGATGAGATTCTCCCCGGCCGGGTAGAGTGGGTCAACTCCCCCACCTCCACCATGGGCTCCGAGCGTGAGATCGGCGAGCAGGTCATGGACGGCACTCTGGACGCCGCCCTGGTAGGCCCCTCCAACATCATCTCCTTCGCCCCCATGAACGCGGTGCGCCTGCAGGACGTCCCCTTCCTGTTCCAGGATCAGGATGAGCTGTACGCCGCCACCGACGAGTGGTACCGGGATATGATCAACGCCGAGTGCGAGCCCTATGGCTTTACCACGATTTTCTATGAGTATATCATCGGTCAGGAGATCGAGAATACCAAGCGCCCCATCTACACCCCTGAGGACGTAAAGGATCTGAAGATCCGCGTCTACGACTCCATCGGCCCCTACAAGTTCCTGGAGGCCTGCGGCGGCCTGCCCACCGCCATGAACTTCAGCGAGGTGTATACCGGCATCTCCCAGGGCGCCATTGACGGCCTGTACACCACCACCAGCAACTTTGTGCCTCAGAAGTTTGCCGAGGTGTGTAAGTACCACACCAAGCTGACCATCACCAACCTGGGCATGACCCTGATGTTCAACCTGGATAAGCTCAACAGCCTGCCCGCCGACCTGCAGGATGCCATCTACGAGGCGGCTGCCCTCACCGAGGCGTACTGCCGCGATGAGCTCGGCCCCCAGACCCGCGAGAACGTCTACGCGGAGATCGAGGCTGCCGGTGTGGAGATCAACGAGGTTTCCGAGGAGCAGTATCAGGTCTTTGTGGATCTCATCGAGGACTACTGCTACGATGAGCTGCGCGAGGAGATCGGCCCCGAGATGTGGGATCAGTGTGTAACCTGGCTGGAGGAGTACCGCGCCGGGCAGGCCAGCTAAACAAGTTGTTTGTAGAGTGAACCGAGAAAGGGTCTGTTGCAGGTGCTCCATTTGCAACAGACCCTTTCAGGAAACCGGAGATTTGAAGAGGAATTCTTATGAAAAAATTTTACGCCGGGTATAACCGCTTTGAA
>CALWWS010000017.1 GCA_944385305.1 uncultured Oscillospiraceae bacterium
ATGCACCCTTCCTGTTACGATCACCATAAATTAATTTTGGTAATAATTTGTTATTTGTGAGGTACACGATGAATCACCGTCTCTCTCTCCTGGCTGTCCCCGCCCTGTCGGCCGCCCTGCTTCTGGGAGCCTGCGGCGGCGCGCCCGCCGCCTCCCCTGCCGCCACACCCACACCTACCCCGTCGCCCTCCCCCAGCGCCTCCCCCCTTCCCTCCCAGTCCGCCCCGGCGGAGGAAACGGCGGGCATTCTCAGCAGCTTCTCCACCGTGGACCTGGATGGCAACGAGGTAGACGAGAGCCTGCTGGAGGACTACACCCTCACCATGGTCAACGTGTGGGCCACCTTCTGCTCCCCCTGTCTGGGGGAGATGCCCGATCTGGGCGAGCTTGCGGAGGAGTACGCCGATCAGGGGGTGCGTATCGTGGGTCTGGTCACCGACGTGCTCAACTCCGACGGTACCTACAGCGAGGAGCAGCTGGACACCGCCCGGGAGATCGTCTCGGCCACCGGGGCGGACTACCTGCACATTCTCCCCTCGGAGGACCTCTACGGCCTGCTCGCCCAGATGCCCTACGTACCCACCACCTTCTTTGTGGACAGCCAGGGCAGGCAGGTGAGCACCGGCTATCAGGGGGCCAAGGACAAGGAGGGCTGGATCGCCGCCATTGACCAGGCCCTGGCCGAGGTGGAGCAGTGAGGGCCCTGGGCCGCCGCTGGCCGGCGCTTATCGCCCTGGCCGCGGGCGGGGCGCTGCTGGGCGTGGGTCTGTGGCAGGGGGAGCACCAGGTGGTGCTGCGCAAGGTGATAACCATCTGCATGGAGTGCATCGGCCTTGGGTAGGCCTGGGAGCAGGCGGGGACTGCGCACCTGGGTGCAGATCGCCTTTGCCGCCGTGACCAACGGCTACGCCGCCGGCTTTGCCCGGGGCACCATTTTCCAGGGAAAGAGCAAGGTAATCTGCCTGCCCGGGCTCAACTGCTACTCCTGCCCCGGCGCCCTGGGGGCCTGCCCCATCGGCGCTTTCCAGGCCGTGCTGGCCGACCGCAACCATAAATTCGCCTTCTACGCGGCGGGCTTTCTCATTCTGGTGGGGGCGGTGCTGGGCCGGTTTGTGTGCGGGTGGCTGTGTCCCTTCGGCCTGGTGCAGGATCTGATCTACCGCATCCCCTTTGTGAAAAAGCTGCGCCGCCTGCCGGGGGAGCGGGGGCTGCGCCTGCTGAAATACGTGATTCTTGTGGGCTTTGTTATTCTCCTGCCCATGACGGTGCTGGACATTGTGGGCCAGGGCCAGCCCTGGTTCTGCAAGTATATCTGCCCCTCAGGCACCCTGCTGGGCGGCCTGCCCCTCATTGCCGCAAGCCCTGCGCTCCAGAGCGCGCTTGGGGGGCTGTTTGCCTGGAAGGTGGGAATTCTGGCCGTTCTGCTGGCCCTCAGCCTGCTGGTGTACCGCCCCTTCTGCCGCTACCTGTGCCCCCTGGGGGCGGTCTACGGCCTGTTCAACCCTATCTCCCTGTACCGCTATCGGGTAGACGCCCATAAGTGCACCGGCTGCGGCGCCTGCCAAAAGGCCTGCAAGCTGGATATCCCGGTGCACAAAACCCCCAACGCCGCGCTGTGCATCCGCTGCGGCGGGTGCAAGGACGCCTGTCCCACCGGGGCCATCCGCAGCGGCTTTAGATGGGAGACGGGGGAAAAGCTCCAAAATACCTGACGGAAGGGAGTGGCTCTCATGGGCCGCTATATCCTCGCCCTGGATCAGGGCACCACCAGCTCCCGGGCCATTCTCTTTGACCGGGAGCAGAACATTCTCGGCATGGCCCAGAAGGCGCTCACCCAGTACTACCCCCGGGAGGGCTGGGTGGAGCACGACGCCATGGAGATCTGGTCCTCCCAGTATGCTGTGATGATGGAGGTTATCGCCCAGACGGGCATCTCCCCAAAGGAGATCGCCGCCATCGGCATCACCAACCAGCGGGAGACCACCGTGCTCTGGGACAGGGCCACCGGCCGGCCCATCCACAACGCCATCGTCTGGCAGTGCCGGCGCACCGCTCCCCTGGTGGACGAGCTCACCGCCCGGGGCCTGGCCCCCCACATCCAGGCCGCCACCGGCCTCATCCCCGACGCCTACTTCTCCGCCACCAAAATCAAGTGGATTCTCGATGAGGTGGAGGGGGCCAGGGAGAAGGCCCTCCGGGGGGAAATCCTCTTCGGCACGGTAGACAGCTGGCTGCTGTGGAAGCTCACCGGCGGCGCGGTTCACGCCACCGACCCCACCAATGCCTGCCGTACCATGCTCTTCAACATCCACACCCTGGACTGGGACGAGGAGCTGCTCTCCGCCCTGGACATCCCCCGGGCCATGCTGCCCCAGGTGCTTCCCTCCAGCCGGGTTTACGGTCAGGCGGAGATCCAGGGCGTTCCCGTGCCCATTGCGGGCATGGCGGGGGATCAGCAGGCCGCCCTCTTCGGCCAGACCTGCTTTGACCCCGGGGACGCCAAAAACACCTACGGCACCGGCTGCTTTCTGCTGATGAACACGGGGAGCACCCCCTGCCAGAGCCGCAACGGCCTGCTCACCACCATTGCTGTGGGGCTGGAGAGCGGGGTGCAGTACGCCCTGGAGGGCTCCATCTTCGTGGGAGGCGCAGTGATCCAGTGGCTGCGGGACGAGCTGGGCTTCTTCTCCGAGAGCCGGGATGCGGAGTACTACGCTCAAAAGGTGGCGGACACCGGCGGGGTATACCTGGTGCCCGCCTTTGCCGGGCTGGGCGCCCCCTACTGGGACATGTACGCCCGGGGCGCCATTGTGGGCATCACCCGGGGCACCAAGCGGGAGCACATCATCCGGGCCGCCCAGGAGTCCATCGCCTACCAGGTGGCCGATCTGGTGGAGGCCATGGAAAAGGACACCGGCCTGCCCCTGCGGCAGCTCAAGGCGGACGGCGGGGCCATCCGGGACAATTTCCTCATGCAGTTCCAGGCTGATATTTTAGCCCGCCAGGTGCTCCGCCCCGCCGTGCGGGAGGCCACCGCCCTGGGGGCCGCCTACCTGGCTGGTCTGGCCACGGGGGTGTGGCAAAACACCGGGGAGCTCAAGCAGCTCTGGCGGTGTGAGCGCACCTTCCAGCCCCAGATCCCGCCCCAGCGGCGGGAGGAACTGCTGGCCGGCTGGCGCCGGGCGGTGGAGCGCAGCATGGGCTGGGCCAAGTGACCAACGGAGAAAACGGCACATATACTACCCTGTGAGGGCGCCTCGCCCTCCGCAATCTGATTGGGGGTACTTCAATATGTGCTGTAATCGCTGTCAGTGCTGCACCTTCCGCTCCTGCTGCTGCGGCTGCAACGGAACGGGCAGCGGTGGTATCACCACCCTTCCCTCCTTCCCCGCCCTGTCCGGGCTGAGCGGCCTGACCGGGATCTCCTCCGGCTCTGCCGCGGAGAACACCCGCTGGCCTGTGTATATCTCCGTTCCCGCTTTCCTCTGGGACACCTCCGAGGACACCGGCTCCTCGAGCTGCGGGTGCAGCTGCCGCTGACCGCCTGCGCCGCCCCAACCGGGGCGGCTACTTAGGAGAAAATGCCCCCCAATGACCAACGGGCCCGCCGCTTTCGCGGCGGGCCCGTTTTCATTCTCCCTTTTCCATGGCCTGCTCCAGCTTCTTCAGCGCCTTTTTCTCAATTCTGGAGACATAGGATCGGCTGATTCCGCAGCGGGCGGCGATCTCCCGCTGAGTGAGGGGCTGGCAGTTATTCAGACCGTAGCGCAGGGTAATAATCATGGCCTCTCGCTGGTCCAGGCAGCGGGCGACGCAGCGGCGCACCCTGGCGCAGGCGTCCCGGGTATCCAGCTCCTCCAGCATGTTGTCGTCCACCCGGATCACGTCCATCAGGGACAGAGCGTTCCCCTCCCCCTCCCCGTCAATGGAGTCGGAGAGGGACACCTCCCCCTGCAGGCGGCGCTGTGCCCGGAAATACATGAGGATCTCGTTTTCAATGCATCGCGAGGCATAGGTGGCAAGGCGCACATTCTTATCCGGCCGAAAGGTGGAGATCCCCTTGATAAGCCCGATGGTACCGATGGAGATCAGATCGTCCTGATCCCCGGTTTGGGTATAATATTTGTTAATAATGTGGGCCACCAGGCGCAGATTGTGCTCGATGAGGGCGTTGCGGGCCTCCATGTCCCCCCGGGCCAGGCGCTCCAGATACTGCCGCTCCTCCTCCGCCCGCAGGGGGCGGGGAAAGGACCCGCCCCCCGACAGGCGCAGGGTGAAGAACAGGCTGTTCATCATCAGTACAAGCCAAGCAGTGAGCACAGGCGACACCTCCGTTTTTTCTACCCTATTCCTCCCCCGCCTGTCTCTATTCCCCCATTGCACGGTTCTCCCGCAGTGCAGTCCAGCTGATTGTGAAAGCCTTGACGAAAATGAACGAAATCCTGCATTTCAATTTATCCGAAATGTCGAAAATGAAAAACCCCCACCCGGGGCATTTACGAAACTCCCCCGGGGATCTATAATTATCGTGGTTATGTATGGGTTAAAACGTGAATTTGACAAGGATGTCAGATTGGGAGGAACGTTGTGAGTATTGCGAATATCGTCGCCGTCATGGGCGCGGTGGCCACCTTCCTGTTCGGAATGTCCACCATGACCGATGGTCTGGAAAAGCTGTCCAGCGGTCGCCTGGAGAATATTCTGGAGCGGCTTACCAGCAACGTGTTCAAGGGCGTCCTCCTGGGCGCGGTGGTCACCGGCCTGATTCAGAGCTCAGCGGCCACCACGGTCATGTGCGTGGGCTTTGTCAATGCGGGCATCATGCGCCTGCAGCAGACGGTGGGCATTATCATGGGCGCCAACATCGGTACCACGGTCACCGCCCAGCTGCTCCGGTTGGGAGATATCTCGTCAGACAATGTACTGATGCTCTTCCTCAAGCCCTCTTTTTTGGGTCCCATTCTGGCAGTTATCGGCATCATCTTCTATATGTTCATCCGGGGCGGCCACAAAAAAACGGTGGGCCAGATTGTGCTGGGCCTGGGCCTGCTGTTTATCGGCATGAATACCATGTCCACCGCAGTTGCCCCCCTCCAGGATATCCCGGAGTTTCAGTCCATCTTCACCGCCTTTGCCAATCCCATTATCGGCGTGGCGGTGGGTGCGGCGGTCACCGCCATTTTGCAGAGCTCTTCGGCCTCCATGGGTATCCTCCAGGCCATCAGCTCCACCGGGGTGGTCACCTTCCACATCGCCATCCCCCTGATCATGGGACAGAACATCGGCACCTGCATCACTGCCCTCATCTCCAGCGTGGGCGCCTCCAAAAACGCCAAGCGCACCGCCATGATCCACCTGTTCTTCAATATCATCGGCACCATCTTCTTCCTGCTGGTACTCTACGGCGGCAACGCTCTGTTCCGCTTCCCCTTCTGGGGCTCTGTGATGAATATGGGCAGCATCGCCAACCTTCACCTGCTCTTCAACCTGGCCTGTACCGCCTTACTGCTCCCCTTCCACAAGCAGCTGGTGCGCCTGGTGGAGCTGGTGGTGCCCGGCGACGGAGAGGAGCGGGAGCTGTCCGTGCTGGACGAGCGCTTCCTCACCTCCCCCTCCCTGGCCCTGGAGAAGGCCCACGAGGCGGTGGCCCAGATGGGCGAGTTTGCCCGGGAAAACTACCAGCTGTCCGTGGAGCTTATCAATCAGTTTGACGCCAAGAAGCTGGAGCGGCTCAACGAAACCGAGACGGCGCTGGACAAGCTGGAGGGCATGCTGGATAACTACCTGGTAAAGCTTACTGACCGCGCCCTCACTGCTGAGGAGAGCACCAAAGTCTCCGAGCTGCTGCACACCCTGTCCGATTTTGAGCGCATCGGTGACTACGCCGTCAACGTCTCCGAGAGCGCCGCCGTACTCCACAACCGTGGAATCTGCTTCTCCGCCCAGGCCAAGGAGGAGCTGGCCTGCCTCACCGGCGCGGTGGGCGAGACCCTGGAGAAGACCCTGGCCTGCTACCACACCCACCAGCGCTCCACCGCCGTACAGGTGGAGCCTCTGGAGGAGGTGGTGGACATGATCGCCGCCGACCTGAAAAACCGCCACATCGAGCGCCTCAAGACCAGCGAGTGCACCATCGAGCTGGGCACCCAGTTCCTGGAGCTGCTGATCAACCTGGAGCGCATCTCCGACCACTGCTCCAATGTGGCCCTGCGCATTGTCCGGCTGACCTCCTCCAAGGATGACATTGTGCGCATCGACTCCCACGCCTACATGCGGGAGCTCCACCACGGCTCCGACAAGGAGTTTGCCCAGTACTTCTCCCAGTACAGCGACAAGTACTACGCCCCCATCCGCCAGGAGGAGGAGTGAGCTTCTCCCCTTCTCTCCCGTCCAATCCGCGGCGCGACCAGTTTGGCCGCGCCGCTTTTTTCTCTCTTCCGGAAGGGTGCGTTTGCTGTCACCGCTTTGTAACTTGACTTTCTTTTACTTCACTTGTAGTATGTAGATAGATAAAGTACTACATTTGAAGTAGAAGGAGGGATGGGTATGAAACGACTGCCGGACACCGAGCTGGAGGTAATGAAGGCCCTCTGGGCCAAGGGGGAGGCTGCCGCCCGCTCCGAGCTGGAGGAGGCGCTGCGGGATCGGGGCTGGGCCACCAACACAGTCAACACCTACCTGGCCCGACTGTGCGAGAAGGGCTTTGTGTCCTGCGAAAAGCGGGGCAAGGCCAACTGGTACACCCCTCTGGTGTCCCAGGAGGACTATCTCCAGTTTGAGAGCAGCACCGTGCTGGACAAGGTATTCGGCCGCTCTCTGAAGCGCTTTGTGGCCTCTCTGGCCCAGGGAGACGGTCTGGATGACGCCCAGGTGGCGGAGCTTCAGAACTACCTGGACGAGCTGAAGGAGGGACGGAAATGAAAGCCCCCAGGACTTATTTTTCCACCCAGCTGCGCACCGGCCCCACGGCGGTGCGCAGGCGGCTGAAGCACCTCTTCACCGCCCCCCGGCGGCCCGGCATCTTTCCTCTGATCTGCATCCTGATCCTGGTTGGCCTGCTGGGCTGCCTGGTGGCCTGCAAGACCGATCCCGGCCAGTCCTCCCCTGCCCCCTCGGCCAGCGGCGCCGTCCAGCCGCCGGAGAACAGCGCGGCGATGGGCCAGATTGGGGAGGGTGTGGACGTCCCCGACGCCGTGCTCTCCGCCGCCCGGGCCTATGTCCAGGAGCAGTACGATTACTGGTCGGCCAACACCGGGGCCATGGCTGTGGTGGACGGCGAGGAGATCATGCTGGGAGAGCCTGCCGAGTATGACGACTGGCGCATCCGGTCCATAGGGCTGGCCCACCATTACGACGGGCTGGAAGGGGTACCTCTGGACGTCTACCTGCTGGACTACCGCCTGCACACCACCACTCCGGACAGGGTGGTGCTGGCCGGGGGGATGGAGCTGGACGAGGAGGGCTGGCTGCTGCCCACCTATCCCGGCTCCACCTATCTGATCTTTGACGTGAGCGGCACACAGCCGGTCTGCCTCTTCTCCACCATGATCAACGACTGCGCCCCGGGCAGCGAGCTCTTTACCCAGACCATCCGCTCTCCCCTCCAATGGGCCCTTTTCCAGGATGAGGCTGAGGCCGCCGCCCTGGACTTTCTGCGGGCGCAGCATCCGGGACAGCAGGTTCAGCTCAGCGCCCTCACCTTCCAGCAGGAGGTCTCCGCCCCGGCCAGAACAGTCTGCGGCGTCTATGAAGCCCACTATGAGCTGGACATGGACGGGGAGTGGGTGTCCATGCCCCTGGATCTGGCCGACGGCGAGAACTACTACCTGGTGCTGGCCTACACCGGCGAGGGCAGGGAGATCCTGGGCGGCTTCAGCGCCCGGCCCGGCGCCTATTCCCGGCAGGCGGAGGCCCTGGCCTGGGGCGTCCCAGATCTGGATTTCGCCCTGCTGTGGCAGAGCGGCGGCTGGTACGGCCTGGGAGGCAGCGCTTACGGGCTCACCGCCATCCTGGGAGAGCCGGAGATCACGGATATCTCGGAGGGAGCGGTGAGCTACCAGCCCGGCGACCGCTGGGAGCGGCGCAGCTGGCCCGATTTTACCCTGGAGTGCTACGTCTCCCCGGAGGGGGCGAGCAGCATCTGGACCATGGAGACAACCAACACCGGCTTTCGCACCGGCCGGGGCATCCTGATAGGGGCCTCCACCCGGGAGGACGTGCTCCGTGCCTATCCCGCCGCCGCCGAAGTCCCCGCCTGGGGCCTGGAGGGGGACTATCTGTGGGTGGGCCCGGATGAGGGCGAGTTCGGCTTCCACCTGTTCTTCTTCTTTGACGGGGGCGACACCGTCTCCCGCATCCAGCTCACCGACTACTTCAACTAAGGAGGGCTTGCGCCCATGTCCCAGTTCCTGCTCAACCTGGCCCAGGCCACTCTCACCACCTCGGCGGTGATCCTTCTGCTCCTGCTGCTGGGGCCCCTGCTGTCCCGCCGGTACGCCGTCCGGTGGCGCTACTGGGCCTGGCTAGCGGTGGCAGTGCGGCTGCTCATCCCCATTGACTTCTCTCTTCCCCAGGCGCCGGTGCAGCTGGAGACGCCGCCGGATCGTGTGGTCTATACCACCGCCCCCTCCCCTGTGCTCCAGGCTCCCGCAGCCTCCGATCTCCCTATGCCGCCCGCCGCCTCCCCCTCTTCTCCGTCCGTTCCCTCCAGTATCGCGCCGGAGGAGAGTGTCGGGGCCGAGACGGTAAAAGCCCTCACCCTGTCCCAGGTGCTCTTCCGTGTCTGGCTGGCCGGGGCCCTGATCCTGCTGGCGTGGCACCTGGCGGGCTATCTCCGGTTCAGGCGCTACCTGCGCCGCTGGGCACAGCCCATGGAGCCCCCCGCTTTTCTCCCCGGTCTGCTGCGGGAGCTGAACCTGACCCGTCCGGTGCGGCTGCTCACCTGTCCCGGCGTGCGCGGGCCGCTGATGACCGGCCTGCTGTCCCCCACCGTGGTGCTCCCCCAGCCGCCGCCCCCCCAGGGCAATCTCTGGTTCATCCTGCGCCACGAGCTCACCCACTTCCGGCGGCGGGACATTCTCTATAAAATTTTGCTGCTGTGCGCCAACCTGCTCCACTGGTTCAACCCTCTGGTCTGGGTGATGCTGCGCACCGCCGAGGGGGATCTGGAGCGCTGCTGCGACCAGGACGTGGTCAAGGGTCTGGAGCCCGAGGATCGCAGCCGGTACGGCCAGGTCATTCTGGACGCTGTCCGCTCCGGGCGGCAGCCCACTCTCCCCGGAAAGGAGTCCTCCCCATGAAATGTCCCAACACCTGGTTTTCCACACAGCTGCGCAGCGGAAAGGGCCTGCTGAAATCCCGGCTGCGGGATTTGTTTCACCCCGCACCCCGGCGGGGCAGGGCCCTGGCGGTAACGGCAGCCGCCCTCATCCTGCTGGCCGGCGCCCTGGTGGCCTGCACCACAGCCCCGGCAGAGGTCTCCCCCTCCCTGTCCCCTGCTCTCTCCGAGGAGGATGTGGTCGGTCAGCTGGAGGCCCTGGCCCCTGCCGCCCTGGGTATGCCCCAGGGAAGCCTGGCCGCCGTCCTCTCTGAGGCGGCCCTGGCGGACAGCGGCCTCACCTCCCGCTGCTTCCTGCTCCGGGGGGAGGAGGTGGCGGCCCAGGCCGGTTATGACCGGGACACCGGCGTTGTGTACCTCTACCCCGCCGGCTCCCAGCTGTGCATCTACCTCACCGACCCGGAGCTGCCCCAAGGGGCCCTGGACTTTCGGAAGAGCCTTCCCGCCCTGGTGGCGCAGTATGCCGATACCCAGGCCGATCCCGACCGGGAGCTCACCTTCTTCTACCTGGGAGAGTGCCTCACCGAGAGCTTTCCCGCCGTGTGGGGCTTCCGGGCCGTCCAGTCCAGCGGAACGGGCTGGACGGTGCTGGACGACTGGTACCAGGCGCAGGAGAGCGGTCAGGTAATCAACGTCAGCTTCTCCCTGGACGGCCTTTTGTCCTACGTACCGGACACCTTCCACTTCCCCGCCTCCTTCACCGACCCCAACTCCCGCTTCTATCCCGAGCTGGATCAGCGGGCCTGGGCCCTGGCCCCCGGAGAGGGGTATGCCTATGAGGAGATGACCCTGACCGCCGCCTGCTATTTCCCCTCGGGCGACCCGGCGGGACGGGGCTATAGCGGCGCAGCCTCCTACTTCTGTCCCCTCTCCCTGCCTGAACGCCCCGGCTGGCAGGATGAGACCCCCTATGCCGTCTATCTCGCCGCCACGGGGGACACCTACGTCTACCTGGGCAGCTACAGTGGGGAGCAGGCGGGGGACGAGCAGGCTCTCGCCGCCCTGGTGGAGGACTATTTCCAGCGCCGGGAGAATGGCGGGTGGGATCGCTATCTGCCCACCGTCACCCAAGGCTGCTACTTTGACCCCCAGCAGGGCACCTTCACCAGCGACGCCCTCCATTTCACCTGGGAGCTTCCCGAGGGCTCGGACGCCAACCCCTACTGCATCTCCTCCCTGATCTTCCGGGAGGTGGAGGGCGGACTGGCAGTCTACCACCGAACCAGCTATGAGCGCTATGTGGCCGAGCATGGGGGCGTGGAGCCCACCTCCATCCAGCCCGGCTCCGGCTGCCTGATGCAGATCCTGGCTGGGCCGGAGGACCCCTACCCCGCCCTGCCCGACGGACGACAGGTGGAATATCTGGGCGGACTCATCCACCCGGGCATTCCCGGAGGCAACGGCTGGTACTACCTGGCGGTCTCCGACGTGGCCTGGCAGCCCCGCTCCGAATCCTGGGAGGACTACCAGCTGGTGTACACCTGGCTTGCCTCCCGGGCCATCTTTATTCTCTACTGACGGAAAACCGGCCCATGGAACAAATCCATGGGCCGGTTTTCTGCACCTAAGCCACCCGGCGGCTCTCGCCGGTGAGATAGTCGATCTCAATCCCGGGTTGGATGTTGTAGGCGTAGATGTTAAAGCACACCCCTTCCCCCTCGTCCTCAATGGAGTAGGCCTCCATCTGCACCCCCCGGGCCACCAGCTCCTCACCCTGGAAGTCAGGGGTCACCCGGTAGAGCACGTGGTTGCCCGTCTCCTTCACATAGTCGGCCACCAGGTTCTCAAAGGGGAGCATCCCCTCCATGTTGAGAAAGCGGGTGCCGGTGATAAGGTTCTTCTCGTTGGCGTTTTCCCCCGCCAGCTGATAGCCAATGAGATGGCAGCGGTTGTAGAGATACATGCCGTCGATGAGATCGTCGTAGCGCACCGTGTGCCAGCCGGTGGGCTGCACCGAGCCGATCTCTCCCCGGTCCTCGGTGGGCATCAGCTCCGGACAGATGTTGGCAAAGGCCACGCCGCACCGGCCCAGGCTGTCCAGTTCGCTGTAGGTCTCAAACACACCTCCCTCCCGGTCAGCCTGGGTAAAAAAAGGGATGTTGTCGTTCACCACAGTGTAGGCCTGATACTCCTCCTGACTGGAGGAGGTGGTGCTCCCCACGCACTTGCCGCAGGGCTCCAGACCCAGGCCCTGGGCGCTGGACAGGGGTACCGGCCAGTAGGACCCGCCGCCGCAGGCGGGGTCCTCGTGGTACTTGCTCCCCGTGCGGGTGATATAGACCTCCCGCTCCTCCTCCGGCGTGGTGAGCACCGCGGTGGAGGTGGCGGCGTCCCAGCCCACCTCCAGCCCCAGGGCGGAACCCACCGCCCGGATAGGCAGATAGGTGGTGCCGTTGATGGCAAAGGGCTCTACCGGGCTGCCGTTGGCATCCACCAGGGCCACCTGGGCTCCGTCCAGACTGACCTTGATGTTGTTGTAGTCTACCTCTACTGTCCGCCTGCCCACAGCGGCCCCCGCCGTCCCAATCAGGCCCGTAAGCAAAGGGGCGGTGAGAAAACCGGCTGCATAGCTCCTGCGCTGTTTTTTCATCTGGACATCCTCCTTTTTATGCTTCCCCGCTGTGACAGGATAAAAAAAGACACGACTTTCGTCGTGTCTTTCGTTGGTGCGGATGACGGGACTCGAACCCGTACGTCCGTGGGACACTAGCACCTCAAGCTAGCCAGTCTACCAGTTCCAGCACATCCGCACACATGCGGCTACTCAAAGGCCGCTTATCTATTATAGCCACAGCCCCGTATTTTGTCAATACGCTTTTTTCGCGCGGAGTAAAAATCCCGGACTACCTTCTAAACCGCTCCAGCAAAGCCTGCTCCCACCGATCTCCCCAGCGCAGCGCCAGCAGAAATACCGCGATACCAGCCCCACACAGGAGGACTACTCCCCACGGAGGAATGGACAGGATACCGCCTCCCAGGGCACATGCCGCCAGC
>CALWWS010000018.1 GCA_944385305.1 uncultured Oscillospiraceae bacterium
GGGGGTCGCCCAGGGCGCCGGGCTCCTTGGTGCGGTCCAGCACGGCGATCTTGGTGGCGGTGGCGGGAATGGCCTCCAGCAGCTTGTCCGCGCGGAAGGGGCGGTACAGGCGCACCTTCACCAGGCCCACCTTCTGGCCGTTGGCGTTGAGGTAGTCGATGACCTCCTCGGCCACGTCGCAGATGGAGCCCATGGCGATGATGACCCGGTCGGCGTCGGGGGCGCCGTAGTAGTTGAACAGCTGGTAGTTGGTGCCCAGCTTGGCGTTGACCTTGCCCATGTACTCTTCCACGATGTCGGGCACCGCGTCATAGTAGCGGTTGGCCGCCTCGCGGTGCTGGAAGAAGATGTCGCCGTTCTCGTGGGAGCCGCGCATCACGGGGTGCTCGGGGTTGAGGGCCCGCTTGCGGAAGGCGTTGACCGCGTCCATGTCCACCATGTCGGCCAGATCCTCGTTGTCCCAGATGGCGATCTTCTGGATCTCGTGGGAGGTGCGGAAGCCGTCAAAGAAGTTCAGGAAGGGAACGCGGCCCTTGATGGCGGCCAGGTGGGCCACCGCGCCCAGGTCCATGACCTCCTGGGGGTTGGACTCGGCCAGCATAGCAAAGCCGGTCTGGCGGCAGGCCATCACGTCGGAATGGTCGCCGAAGATGTTCAGGGCGTGTGTGGCCACCGTACGGGCGGACACGTGGAACACGGCGGGCAGCAGCTCGCCGGAGAGCTTGTACATGTTGGGGATCATGAGCAGCAGGCCCTGAGAGGCGGTATAAGTAGTGGTCAGGGCGCCGGCCGCCAGGGAGCCGTGGACGGTACCGGCGGCGCCCGCCTCAGACTGCATCTCCACCACCTTCACCGTGGTGCCAAAGATATTTTTCCGGCCCTGCGCGGCCCACTGATCCACGTTGTCGGCCATGGGGCTGGAGGGCGTAATGGGATAGATCCCCGCCACCTCGGTAAAGGCATAGGACACGTGGGCCGCAGCCGTATTACCATCCATGGTTTTGAGCTTTCTCGCCATTAAAATGTTCCTCCTTGTTTTGTAGTTCCAGGGCAATGGGAATCAGGCTCCGCCCGCCCGCCGGCCGGGCCGGATTCCCATTACCCTGGCCGTTCCCGCTTGTCAGGATTTGAAAGTTCCCCCTTCAAACGGCTCTATTTTATCACCAACTATACAATTTGTAAATCAAATCTTATTCCGAACTAATTTTTTTCGTTTTTATGCGGATATCCCGCCTGTTCCACCGCTTTTACTAACTATTACGCCGGGAAAAATACCCTTTCTTTTTCTTTACAAACTAAACTCATTGTGCTAAAATATTGCGCCTTTTTAATTGAACTGTATGTTTTGCTTTTTCCCGGCGGAGGGATGTGGTATAATAGCCGCAAATCGGCTATTATACCAGGTTTCCTGGCACATGCAGCAGACTGGAAATTTGGGGGAGAGGGGATGAGGGCTTGCTGTGCCATGTACGCTCCCTGGGCCTGACGGGGGTGACGGGGTACGAGGTGTCCGCCGAGTGCGATCTGTCCGGCGGTCTGCCCGCCTTTGATATTGTGGGCCTGCCCGACACGGCGGTGAAGGAGGCCCGGGACCGGGTGCGCGCCGCCATCAAAAACTGCGGCTTTACCTTTCCCGTCTCCCGCATCACCGTCAATCTGGCCCCCGCCGACCGGCGCAAGGCAGGGACGGTGTACGATCTGCCCATCCTGGTGGGGCTGCTCACCGCCGGGGGCCAGCTGAGCCTGAAAAGCCGCAGGAGCGCCTTTGTGGGGGAGCTGTCCCTCTCAGGGGCCCTGCGCCCGGTGCGGGGCATGCTGCCCATGGCCATGGCCGCCCTGGAGGCGGGGATCGACACTCTCTACGTCCCCGCCGCCTCCGCCGCCGAGGCCACCCTGGCCGGGCCGGAGCTGACGGTCTATCCGGTGGAAAACGTCCGGCAGCTGGTGGATCACCTGACGGGGAGCGCCCCCATTTCCCCCGCCCAGCCCTGGCAGCCGGGGCCAGAGGACTTTGCCTGTCCCGACTTTGCCGACGTGAAGGGGCAGGAGACGGTGAAGCGGGCCTTGGAGATCGCCGCGGCGGGCGGGCACAACATCGCCATGGTTGGCCCGCCCGGCTCGGGCAAGTCCATGCTGGCCAAGCGCCTGCCCTCCATCCTGCCCGATATGACCCGGCGGGAGGCCCTGGAGGCCACCCAGGTGCACTCCGTGCTGGGTCTCACCAGCGCCCAGCACCCTCTGCTGGTGCAGCGGCCCTTCCGCTCCCCCCACCACACGGTGTCCGCCATGGGCATGGCGGGGGGCGGCAGCAACCCCCGGCCCGGAGAGATCTCCCTGGCCCACAACGGGGTGCTCTTCCTGGACGAGCTGCCCGAGTTCTCCAAGGAGGTGCTGGAGACCCTGCGCCAGCCCCTGGAGGACGGCAAAGTACAGATCAGCCGGGTGGCCGGGTGGGCGGAGTTTCCCGCCCGGTTTATGCTGGTGTGCGCCATGAACCCCTGCAAGTGCGGCTGGTACGGCTACTCAGACCGGTGCCGCTGCACCCCGGCGGAGGTGGAGCGGTATCTGGGCCGCCTGTCCGGGCCCCTGCTGGATCGCATCGACCTGTACGCCGAGGTGCCCCCTCTGTCCTTTGAGGAGCTCTCCCGCCGGCCCGCCGCCGAGAGCTCGGCGGACATCAAAAAGCGGGTGGACGCCGCCCGGAAGCGCCAGACCGCCCGCTTCGGCCCCCAGGGTCCCGACTGCAACGCCCACATGGGCCCCCGGGAGCTGGAGCAGTACTGCCGCCTGGACGAGGGGTGCCGGCAGCTGATGCAGGGGGCCTTTGAGCACATGGGGCTCACCGCCCGCAGCTACGACCGCATTCTCCGGGTGGCCCGCACCATCGCGGATCTGGACGGCTGCGAGGCAATCGAAGTATCACACCTGGCCGAGGCTATTCAGTACCGGGCCAGCGAGTATTTAAGGAGATAGGACGAATATGCACGAGATTATTCTGATGAAGCTGGGGGAGCTGGTGCTCAAGGGGCTCAACCGCCGCAGCTTTGAGGACAAGCTGATGGCCAACGCCCGCCGCCGGCTCAAGCCCTTCGGGGAGTTCCGGGTGTATACCAAGCAGTCCACCCTGTATGTGGAGCCCAAGGGGGAGGGGTGCGATCTGGAGGGGGCCTGGCAGGCCATGACGCGCCTGTTCGGCGTGGTGGGCCTGTCCCGGGCCCGGGCCTGCGCCAAGGACAAGGACGCCCTGCTGGAGACCGCCAAGACCTATCTGGACGACAAGCTGCGCGCCGCCAGAACCTTCAAGGAGGAGTCCAAGCGGGCGGACAAGAGCATTCCCATGACTTCCATCCAGCTCTCCCAGTACGTGGGCGGGGAGCTGCACGAGGCCTACCCCCACCTGCAGGTGGATGTGCACCACCCGGAGCTGACCGTCTATCTGGAGGTGCGGGACTACGCCGCCTATGTCCACGCCGACCCGGAGCCCGGGGCCGGCGGCCTGCCGGTGGGCATCGGCGGGCGGGCGGTAAGCCTGCTGTCGGGGGGCATCGACTCCCCGGTGGCCTCCTGGATGATCGCCAAGCGGGGCATCGCCCTGGAGATGGTCCACTTCTTCTCCTACCCCTACACCTCCCAGGCCGCCAAGGACAAGGTTCTGGAGCTGGCCCGGCTGCTCACTCCCTGGTGCGGCTCCCTGACGGTGCACGTGGTGCCCTTCACCGCCCTGCAGGAGGAGCTGCGCCGCTCCTGCCCGGAGGAGCTGTTTACCATCCTCATGCGCCGGTTTATGATGCGCATTGCCCAGCGGGTGGCCCAGCGCATCGGGGCGGGGGCTCTGGTCACGGGGGAGAGCCTGGGCCAGGTGGCCAGCCAGACCATGGACGCCATGCGCTGCACCGGTCAGGTGTGCTCCCTGCCCATCCTGCGCCCGGTGGTGGGGATGGACAAGGAGGAGATCGTGCGCATCGCCCGGACGATCGGCACCTTTGAGACCTCCATTCTCCCCTATGAGGACTGCTGCACCGTCTTTACCCCCCGCCACCCCCGCCTGCGCCCCCTGCCCGGCGAGGTGGAGGCGGCGGAGGCCAAGCTGGATGTGGAGGGCCTGGTGAACGCCGCCGTGGATGGTATTGAGCGCATCCGGGTATAATCAATCCTGTTTTCCCCACAGAAAGGAAGTGTGTTCCCGTGTCCCACACTGCGGAACTGATTGCCGTCGGCACCGAGCTGCTGCTGGGCAACATCGCCAACACCGACGCCCAGATGCTCTCCCAGGGCCTCTCCCGGCTGGGCATCAACGTCTACTACCACACGGTGGTGGGGGACAACCCCCAGCGGCTGCAGGCCGCCGTGGAGACCGCCCGCGCCCGGGCGGACATTATCATTACCACCGGCGGGCTGGGGCCCACCTGCGACGATCTCACAAAAAATATCCTGGCCCAGTGCTTCGGCAAGCGTCTGGTGTACCACGAGCCCTCCGCCCGGCGGATTGAGGAGTACTTCCGCCGCCTGCACCGGGGGGGCGAGATGACGCAGAACAACTATCAGCAGGCCTGGCTGCCCGAGGGGTGCACCGTGCTGGAAAACGACTGGGGCACCGCCCCCGGCTGCGCCTTTGAGGCCGACGGGGTGCACGTGATCATGCTCCCCGGCCCGCCCCGGGAGTGCTCGGCCATGTTCCGCTACCGGGCGGTACCCTACCTGGAGAAGCTGGCCGACGGGGCCATCCTCTCCCGCACCCTGCGCATTTTCGGCCGGGGGGAGTCCTCTGTGGAGGCCGAGCTGCGGGAGCGGATGAACCAGCTGGAAAATCCCACCCTGGCCCCCTACGCCAAGGAGGGGGAGGTGGAGCTGCGCATCACCGCCAGGGCCCCCGACAAACAGCAGGCCGCCGCCCTCATCGCCCCGGTGGAGGAGGAGGTGCGCGCCCGCTTCGGCTCCCTCATCTACGGGGCGGACGTCACCTCCCTGGAGGAGGTGGTGCTCTCCCTGCTCAAGCAGCGGAAGCTCACCTTCGGCTGCGCGGAGAGCTGCACCGGCGGGCTCATCGCCAAGCGCTTTACCGACCTGCCCGGGGCCTCCGCCGTGTTCCGGGGGGGCGTGGTGAGCTACACCGACGGGGTGAAGCGGGACGTGCTGGGGGTGCCCCAGGCCCTGCTGGACGAGTTCGGCGCGGTGTCCGAGCCGGTGGCCCGGGCCATGGCCCAGGGCGCCCGGCAGGCGCTGGGCTGCGATCTGGCGGTTTCCGCCACCGGGGTGGCGGGGCCCGACCCCGACGAGCGGGGCACCCCGGTGGGTCTGATCTTTGTGGCCCTGGCCACCCCGGAGGGGGTCACGGTGCGCCAGATCACCTCAGGCACCGGCCGCACCCGGGCCCGCACCATCGCCGCCAGCCACGCCTTTGATCTCCTGCGCCGCTACCTCACCGGCCTGGATCTCCGGCTGCGCCCCTGATTGCATCTGCGCCGCACCTGTACAGAGAGAAATTGTGTGTGAAGGAAGGATGCCCTGTGAAAAAAGCGTGTGTGTGCCTCCTCAGCCTGCTTGTGTGCCTCTCGCTGGTTCTCCCCGCCGGGGCGGCCGCCTACCCCGATCTGGACGAGAGCCACTGGGCCTATGAGCAGATGGACGCCGCCCGCTCCTGCGGCGTTATCACCGGCCTGCCCGACGGGAGCATGGCCCCCGACGCCACCCTGTCCTGGGGTCAGTATCTGACTATGCTGGCCCGGGCCTTTTACTCCGGCGGGCTCTCCGCCGCCCCCTCCGACCCTGCGGCCCACTGGGCCCAGGGGGCCCTGCAGGCCGCCCTGGAGGAGGGGGTGCTCCTCTCCGGCGATTTCCTGGACTTCTCCAATCTGGACGCCCCCCTCACCCGGCAGGACGCGGCGGTGCTCCTCTTCCGCCTGCTGCCCGAGGAACGCTCCGACTGGTGGTGGACGCCCCCTGACGCCGCCGCCGAGCTGAGCGACTTTGCCGCCCTGCCCGCCCAGTACCAGGAGGCGGTGGCGGAGGTGTACGCCCGGGGCATTGTCACCGGCCTGCCCGACGGCACCTTCGGCGGGGGGCGCACCCTCACCCGTGCCGACGGCACCGTGCTGCTCATGCGCCTGCTGGACGAGCGGGACAGCGCCCTGCGGGGGGAGACGGTGGACGTGCTGGTGCACCTGGTGGACGCCTCCGGCAGAGCAATTGCCCCGGATCAGATCTGCCAGGGGTATATCGGCGGCTACCTCTCGGAGAGCACGGTAAACATCCCGGATAACTACACCCTCACCGGCTCCTACCAGTCCGTCACCTCCCTGACCCGGGAGGCCACCCTGGTCTGCCGCGCCCTCACCCAGGCGGAGATGGCCTACAACGCCGCTTTGGATCAGGTCAGCGCGGGGCTGATGAGCTGGGAGGAGCTGGAGAACCAGGACTTCTGGCTCCAGTTCCCCGGAGAAAATACCCGCAAGTACCAGCTGCTCTTCGGCTCGGCGGACAAGCGCCGCTTTGCCTCCCAGGAGGAGGCCAGCGCCGCCATGACCCAGGTCACCGTCCCCGTGTGGCACCTGGACGGGGCGGGGAACAAGGTGGCCTCCACCTGCACCTTCACCGTCCACGCCGCCCTGGCCCAGGAGGCCACCGCCATCTTCACCGAGATCTACCAGGATCCGGAGCAGTTTCCCATCTATGAGATCGGCGGCTACTCCTGGCGGGGGGACAGCGCCACCGGCGAACACAACTGCGGCACCGCCCTGGACCTGAACGCCAACGAGAACTGCCAGGTGCGGGACGGCCAGGTGCTGGCGGGCAGCCTGTGGCAGCCGGGGGTCAATCCCTACTCCATTCCCGCTGACAGCTCGGTGGTGCGCATCTTCGCCCAGCACGGCTGGAGCTGGGGGGGCGACGCCTGGGCCTACGACAGTGACATCACCTCGGGCTACCACGACTACATGCACTTCTCCTACATGGGAGGCTAGGTATCCGTATGACCATCTCCTTTGCCCGGCCGGAGGACTGCCAGGCCCTGCTGGACATCTACGGGCAGTACATGGACGCCCCCATTACCTTTGAGTATACTCTCCCCTCCCGGGAGGAGTTTGCCAGGCGCATCCGCACCATCTCCCGGGATTACCCCTACCTGGTGTGCCGGGAGGGGGAGCGGATTTTGGGCTACGCCTACGCCCACCGGCACATGGAGCGGGCGGCCTACCAGTGGAACGCGGAGCTGTCGGTCTACCTGGACAGGGATCACACCGGCATGGGGCTGGGCCGCAGGCTCTACCAGGCCCTGCTGGATATCCTGCCCCTGCAAAACGTGGTCAACGCCTACGGCTGCGTCACCCTGCCCAACCCGAAGAGCGAGGGGCTCCACACCGCCCTGGGCTTCCGGCTGATGGGGGTGTACCCCAACGCCGGGTACAAAAACGGCCGGTGGCACAACGTAGGGTGGTTTGAAAAGCAGATCGCTCCCCACCCCAATCCGCCCCGGCCCTTTTTGCCCATCTCCCAGGTTGACCGGGCGCAGCTGGAGGAAATTCTGGCCCGATCATAAAAACACGGCGTATTCTTCCGTCGGAAGAATACGCCGTGTTTTATTTTCATGCAATCCAGGCGCTGCCCACCACCGTGTCCCCGGCATAGAACACCGCCAGCTGGCCGGGGGTGGGGGCGCGGACGGGGAGGGCGGTTTCAATCAGCACCCCGTCCCCCCGGGGGAAAATGACCGCCGGGGTCTCGCTTTTGGAGTGGCGCAGGCGGACGGTCACCTCCATGGGGCCGGCGAGGGCATCCACGGCGATCCAGTTGGGCCGCTCACAGCTCACCCGGGTGCGGCCCAGGTCGCTGCCGTCGGAGAGCACCACCTGGTTCTCCGCCGGGCGAATGGCGGAGACGTAGTACCGGTGGGGGCCGGACACCCCCAGCCCCCGGCCCTGGCCCAGGGTGTAGCAGTGGCAGCCCCGGTGGCGGCCCAGCACGTTTCCCGCCCCGTCCACAAAGTCGCCGGGGGGCGGCACCGGGCCCCGGCGGGCCAGCCAGGCGGGGCAGTCCCCATCGGGGATAAAACAGATCTCCATGCTGTCCGGCTTGTCCGCCACCGGCAGCTCCCAGGCCCGGGCCATGGCCCGTACCTCCCCCTTTTCGTAATCACCCAGGGGGAAAATTACTCTGCGTAGAATCTCCCGGGGCAGAGTGGCAAGCATATAGGACTGGTCGTTGGCCCGACGGCCCTTTTTCAGCACCCCGTCCTCCGCCCGGGCGTAGTGGCCGGTGGCCACAAAGCCCGCCCCGATCCGGTCGGCCAGGGCCAGCAGGGCGGGGAACTTCACCGCCGGGTTGCACCGGGCGCAGGGCAGGGGGGTACGCCCCGCCAGATAGTCGGCGGCGAAGGGGGCGCACCCCTGCTCCCCCAGGGCGGCGGCACTGTCCGCCCGCTCCAGGGGGATGCCCAGGGCGTCCGCCACGGCGGCGGCGTCCGCCGCCCCGCCGCCTCCCAGGCCGATATCCAGGTAGAGGCCGGTGACGTCGTATTCCTCTTGCAGCAGCCGGGCCGCCGCGGCGGAGTCCACCCCGCCGGACAGGCCTACCACAATTTTTTTCCTCATTCCCGCTTCTCCAGTAAAATCATCAGCGCGGCGATGTCCGCCGGGGAGACCCCCGAAATCCGGGAGGCCTGGCCCAGGTTCACCGGCCGTATCTTGTCCAGCTTCTGCCTGGCCTCCAGCCGCAGGCCCCCCAGGCTGAGGTAGTCCATATCGGGGGGGAGGGGCCGATCCTCCATGCGCCGCTGCTCCTCCACCTGGCGCAGCTGCCGGTCGATGTACCCCTGGTACTTCACCGCGATCTCCACCGCCTCCCGCACGGCGGGGGGCAGGGGCGGGCGGTTGGGGTCCTGGGGGGCCAGGCTCTCATAGGTGTTCTCCGGGCGGCGGAGGAGATCGCACAGCCGCCCCTGGGCGGTGCCCGTGTGCTCCAGGCGGCGGATCTCCCGGTCCACCGCCTCGTACTTCTCCCGCACCCGGGCCCAGCGCGCCTCGCTCACCAGGCCCAGCTCGTACCCCACAGGGCACAGCCGCCGGTCGGCGTTGTCCTGCCGGTGGAGCAGGCGGTACTCCGTGCGGGAGGTCATCATGCGGTAGGGTTCGTTGGTGCCCTTGGTGACCAGATCGTCAATGAGCACCCCGATATACCCCTGATCCCGCCGGAGGATGAGGGGCGGACGGCCCAAAATCTTCAGCGCGGCGTTCACCCCCGCCACAAAGCCCTGGGCGGCGGCCTCCTCGTACCCGGAGGAGCCGTTGAACTGCCCCGCCCCATACAGCCCGGCCACCCCCTTGTGCTCCAGGGTGGGGCGCAGCTGGGTGGGATCCACGCAGTCGTACTCGATGGCGTAGGCGCATCGGGTCATCTCCGCCCGCTCCAGGCCGGGGATGGTGTGGAGCATCTGCACCTGCACGTCCTCGGGCAGGGAGGAGGAGAAGCCCTGGATATACAGCTCTTCGGTGTTCAGCCCCATGGGCTCCACAAACAGCTGGTGGCGTTCCTTCTCCGCAAAGCGCACCACCTTGTCCTCAATGGAGGGGCAGTACCGGGGGCCTACCCCCTCAATCACCCCGGAGAAGAGGGGGGAGCGGTGGAGGTTGGCCCGGATGATCTCGTGGGTGCGGGCGTTTGTATAAGTCAGGTAGCACACCGCCCGATTCACCGGGGGCTGCTCGGTCTCAAAGGAGAAGGGGAGGGCGTCCTCATCCCCCACCTGAATTTCCATTTTGGAGAAGTCCACGCTGCGGGCGTTGACCCGGGGGGGCGTGCCCGTCTTGAACCGGCGCAGGGACACCCCCAGCTTCTCCAGGCTGGCGGTGAGGGACACCGCGGCGGCCAGGCCGTCCGGCCCGCTCTGCCGCTGCACATCCCCCACGATGGTGCGCCCCCCCAGGTAGGTGCCCGAGGCCACCACCACGGCTTTTACCCGGTACACCGCCCCGTTGGCGGTGCGCACGGCAGACACCGCGCCGTGTTCCGCGAAGATATCGGTGATCTCCGCCTGCTTCACCCACAGGTTCTCCTGCCGCTCCAGGGTGTGCTTCATCACCTCCTGGTAGCGCCGCCGGTCGGCCTGGGCCCGCAGGGACCACACCGCCGGGCCCTTGCCCCGGTTGAGCATCCGGTACTGGATGCAGGCCGCGTCCGCCGCCCGGGCCATCTCGCCCCCCAGGGCGTCCAGCTCCCGCACCAGGTGGCCCTTGCCCGTGCCCCCGATGGCGGGGTTGCAGGGCATGTTGCCCACCGCGTCCAGGTTGACGGTGAAGCACACCGTCCGCAGGCCCATCCGGGCGGCGGCCAGGGCGGCCTCAATGCCCGCGTGGCCCGCGCCGATGACCGCAATATCATAGTTTCCCGCGCAATAGTCCATCATGTATCTCTCACTTGGTATGCAGAATGATAACCGGCAGATCCGGTCGGTTGAACAGGCGGAAGGCCCGGATGGGCACCGTGTTGCTCCCCAGGCCACGGGAGACAAAGCAGAATTGCTCCCCGCCCAGGGAATACAGGCCCCCGTCGTAGTCGGGGAACAGGGTGCGGTCGGTGCTCAGCAGACCCTTGTCCAAAATGGGAATGCGGAAGATCCCCCCGTGGCCGTGGCCGCACAGCACCAGGTCGTAGTCCCAGCCGGCGTAAGTCTCCACCGTATCCCGGTGGGAGAGGAGCAGGGTGTAGATCTCGGCGTCCGCGGCGGCGTTCTCGGAGCGCAGCTCGTCGCCCGTCTTCTGGCCGGCCAGGCCGTTGGGGTCGTCCACCCCCGCCAGGGCGATGGCCTGTCCCTCCCGCTCCAGCAGCACATATTCGTTGGTCAGGGGAGTCACCCCGTTCTCCTCCAGCAGGGCCTTGATCTCCTTGGCCTGGCGGATACCCCACTCGTGGTTGCCGGTGACATAGTAGGTGGGGGCCATGTCCGCCAGGGCCCTGGCCAGGGCGGGGATCTGGTCCATTTGCTCCTCCCGGTCCACCAGATCTCCGGTAATTGCGATTAAGTCCGGCTCCAAAGCCGCCACGGCGGCCAGCAGCTTTTCATTCTCCCCGCCGAACTGCTTGCCGTGGAGGTCGGAGATCTGCACGATGCGCAGCCCGTCAAAGGCCCGGGGCAGGGCGGAGGAGGTCACCTCCACCGTCTGGGTCTGGATGGCGTCCTGCTGGAAGCGGAAAAACCACACCCCGGCCACCACCAGGGCCAGCAGCGCAACAAGCCCCCGCAGCCGCCGCCCCCGGCGCCTTGTCCGCTTAGCGGCCATAGACGATGGAGACGGCCCGGGGACAGTTGACAATCTCCGCCTCCCGGTGGGCGCCGCCGAACTCCCCGTCCAGGGTCCAGGGCAGGGCGCTCTCACAGGTGATCTTCAGCCGGGAGGCGCGGTAGCTGGTGACCAGGCCGTGGTCGTCGGGTGCCATCTGCACCAGGGCCTTGAGAATGGCCTGGAGCTGGATGGGATTTTGGGGCTGGCGCACCAGGATCACCTCAAAAATCCCGTCGTCCAACTCCACCGGCTGGGTTGGCATGCCCTTGAAGCCCCCCACCGAGATGGTGTTGGACACCATGCCGTAGCAATAGCTGCCCGCCTCCATCCCCTGGTCGTGCTCCACGGTGAGGGGATAGGCCTGGATAGAGCCGATGCGGGTGGCCCCCTCCAGCACGTAGGCCAGGTGGCCGAAGATGCTCTTGAACTGCTGGGGGGTGTTGTAGGCCACGTCGGTAAAGGCGCCGAAGGCGGCCACATAGATGAAGTGCCGGTCGTTGAACCGGCCGATGTCCACCCCCTTGGGCACCCCCGCCGCGGCCACAGCCGCCCGGTCGGCCACCGACCGGGGGAGATTGAGGTTCTTGGCAAAGTCGTTGGTGGTGCCCGCGGGGATATAGCCCACCTCCGGCCGGGCAGAGACAGTCATCAGTCCGTTGACCACCTCGTGGAGGGTGCCGTCTCCGCCGCAGCACACAATCCGGTCAAACTCCCCGCCCAGCCGGGCGGCCGTCTGGGCGGCGTCCCCCGCCCCCCGGGTGGGATGGACGGTGATCTGCCAGCCGGCCTGGGCAAAGGCGTCCAGAATATCCGCCAGATGCAGGTGGACCCGCCCTTTGCCCGCATAGCGGTTATAGATAAACAGCAGCTTTTTCATAGTCACCTTCCGAATTTTCAGGTTCTATCTATTATACAGTCCTACGGCAAAAAAACAACCGATCTTTTATGAACGATGGGAAAATCCCCCCGCCGCTCTTGCTTTTCCCCGCTGAAGTGTATAAAATAGGGTCTGCTGCGCACCGGCGGGACAGGCCTCCCGCCCCGCGCCCCATCGCCGTTCCAAAGAAGGAGGGAGCCCCGCCGCCATGGATCGCAAAGCCCTTGCCGCCGCCTTTCCCGTCACCGTCCCCGTGCTGATGGGCTACCTGGCCATCGGCATCGCCTTCGGACTGATGCTCCAGGAGATTGGCTACAACTTCATCTGGGCCTTCTTTATGAGCCTGACCATCTACGCCGGCTCGGGCCAGTACCTGGGAGTTACTCTGCTGGCCACGGCGGCCGCCCTGGGCACCGTGGCGGTGATGACCCTGCTCATCAACTTCCGCCATCTGGTGTACGGCCTGTCCCTGCTGGAGAAATTCCGGGGCATGGGCATCCGCAAGCTGTACATGATCTTCTCCCTCACCGACGAGACATACGCCCTGCTCAGCTCCGCCCAGGCCCCCGTGGGGGTAAATCCCAAGAACTTCTACTTTGCCATCGCCCTGCTGGATCACGCTTACTGGATTCTGGGCTCGGTAATCGGGGCGGTGGCGGGGGCCCTCATCCCCATCGACACCCAGGGTATTGACTTTGCCATGACCGCCCTGTGCGTGGTCATCGCCATCGCCCAGTGGAAGGCCTACAAAAACCACTTCCCCGCCCTGCTGGGGGCGGCGGCCACCGTCGTGTTTCTCATTGTGGTGGGGGGAATTCTGGGGCCTGAGAGTCAGCAGAACCTGCTGCTGGTCTCCCTGGGGGTCATTGTGGTGGTACTGCTGGTGATGCGGGATCGGCTGGATGAAAAAAAGAAGGAGGAGGTACAATGAGCGCGCCCATGGCCATTGCCGCCATCGCCGTGATGGCGGCCGTCACCTTCCTTACCCGGGCGCTGCCCTTCCTCCTCTTCGACCGTGGGGAGGCGCCCCCCAAGATCGTGCTCTACCTGGGCCGGGTGCTCCCCCCGGCTATTATCGCCATGCTCATCATCTACTGCCTCAAGGGCATCTCCTTCGCCTCCCCCGCCGGATGGGCCCCCCAGCTCATCGCCGTGGGGGCGGTGGTGGCCCTCCACCTGTGGAAGCACAACAACCTGCTGTCCATCTTCGGGGGCACCATTCTCTACATGGTGCTGGTGCAGGCGGTCTTTGTCTGACCCCCGGCGGCCCGCG